>JANQKH010000348.1 GCA_028281215.1 Phycisphaeraceae bacterium
CTGTTCGTCGGCGAAGGGCAGCAACACCTCGACAACTTCATGCGCGTCGAACACAAGGCGCCGAACTGTGAAAGCCATCAGTATTACAACGGCATTCTGAATGACGAATCGCACGGTGTGTTCACCGGCCGCATTGTGGTCGATCAGATCGCCCAGAAGACCGACGCCAAACAGACCAGCGCGAATCTTCTGCTCAGCGATGACGCCCAGATCGACACGATGCCGCAGTTGGAGATTTACGCCGATGATGTGAAGTGCACCCACGGCGCGACGATCGGACAGATCGATGAAAACGCGATGTTCTATCTGCGCAGCCGGGGCATCTCGAAGGATGCCGCGCGGGCGATGCTGGTGTACGCCTTCGCCGCTGAGACGTTTGAACGCATGAAACTGGTGGAACCGATCCGTGACCTGCTCGCGCAGAAGCTGTTGTCGCGCCTGCCGGAGGGTGAGTTTTTGAAGACCGTACTTTGACGTTCGTGATCGCGTGCCATGGTTGCCTCGCCCAGCCATGAACACATCCCTCGTCAAACACACGGCTGGTCAAGCCAGCCATGGCACACTGTTCCAAACAAGAAAATCATCCATAGATTACAGGGGCTCCTGTTATGTCCGATTACGCTCATCCCGAAATGCTCGTCTCCACGCAATGGGTCGACGACAACCGCGGCGACACCGCGAACGTTCGCATCGTTGAATCGAACGAAGACGTGCTGCTCTACAAGAGCGGGCACATCCCCGAAGCCGTCGAAATTGATTGGATCAACGATCTGAATCACCCGGTCGTGCGCGATTACATCGAAGGCGCCGACTTCGCCGCACTGTGCGCGCGCAGCGGCATCAGCAATGACACCACGGTCGTCTTCTACGGCGACAAAAACAATTGGTGGGCGTGCTATGCGCTTTGGATTTTTCAACTCAATGGTCACGACCCGGCGAAACTTCGCGTGATGGACGGGGGTCGCGCCAAGTGGGAAGCCGAAGGCCGGGCGATGTCCACCGACGTGCCGAGCTACCCCGCGGGTTCGTACACCGCCGGCAACAAGGACGCCGCGATTCGTGCGTTCATCGATGATGCGCTGGAACAATCCAAAGCCGGCAAGCCGATGGTCGACGTCCGCAGCCCGCAGGAATTCAGCGGCGAACGTACTCACATGGCGGAGTACCCGCAGGAAGGCGTCCTGCGCGGTGGGCACATTCCGGGGGCATCGAGTTGCCCGTGGGCCCGCGCGGTCGCCGAAAACGGTACGTTCAAATCGCGCGAAGAACTCGAAGCGATCTATCTCGGCGAGCTCGGCCTCAAGCCAGACGATGATGTGATCGCCTACTGCCGTATTGGTGAACGGTCGAGCCACACGTGGTTCGTGCTGACCTACCTGCTCGGCTTCAACAACGTGCGCAACTACGACGGCTCGTGGACCGAGTACGGCAACCGCGTCGGCGTGCCGATCGAAAAGGATTATCAACCCGCGTGATTGAGTGATCTGGCGAAGCCGGAAACCCAAACCAATCGCCAAATCACCAAAATGATCCAACGCAACCGCCGCGTTTTAATATCCACCCTCCCAACGACCTTGCGCCTATGCCCACCCCTCTTGCTGACATCATCGATGTATTCCAGAGCGTTGACGCCGACATGCGGCTTGACTTGCTGCTGGATTACTCGCGTCAACTTCCCGCGATTCCCGAGCGGTTTCACGAAGCGCGGGACGAAGGGCTAGGCCGCGTGGAGGAATGCATGACGCCGGTGTTCCTCTGGACGGAAAAGGATGAAGGCCGACTGCGCATTTACGCCGACGTCGCCGACGAAGCGCCGACCGTCAAAGGGTTTGTCTCGATTTTGGTCAGTGCGTTCGACGAAGCGCCGTGCGACGACGTGTCCACCGCACCGTCCGACCTACTCAAACAACTCGGTCTTGACGGCAAAATTCGCATGAACCGCGTGGTCGGCCTCAGTGCGATTCTGGATCGCATTAAAAGAGCAGCCGCGTAACCCGACCTGCCTAAGATAAAACACGAAACACCATGAACACCGACCCACCCCAAGACGCTGCCAAGCCGGAATCCGCGAACACGCCGTCCGATGCACAACTTTCCGCGACGACCGACGATGCACAGACGCCGTCACCAGCCCAATCGGAAGACAATTCAAACACAGATTCAAACAGTGCATCCGGTGATGCCGTGCACAACCCACAGGGCTCCACGCTCGAACAACTCCGCGAACAGGCGCTCGAAGCGACCAAAAACGTGTTCGACCCGGAAATTCCGGTCAACATCTTTGAGCTTGGGTTGATTTACGACGTTGCCGTAGACGAGGAACGCAACGCCAAAGTAACCATGACACTGACCTCGCCCGCCTGCCCCGCCGCGCAGGAATTACCAATGGAAGTGCAAGGCCGCATCGCGGTGATTCACGGCATCAACAACGTGGAAGTTGACGTCGTCTTCGATCCGCCGTGGACGCCCGACAAGATGAGTGAAGCGGCGAAAGTACAACTCGGGTTTGATCTGTAACCGACGTACCCATTTCACTACCATGCCGCGATGAACACGCCGCCGGTTTTTGAGTTGTCTGTCACGGTCACCGATGCGCACATCGATGAACTGGGGCACGTGAACAACCTCGCTTATCTGCGATGGATGCTGGACGCGGCGGTGGGTCACTCCGATGCCGCGGGTTGGACCACGCAGCGCTACCTCGAACTCGGCGCGACGTGGGTGGTGCGTTCGCATTTCATTGAATACCTGCTGCCGGCGTTTGAAGGCGACGTGATTGTGGCGCAGACGTGGGTTTCGAGTTTTCAGAAGGTGCGATCAGTGCGGAACTATCGAATCGTCAGGCCGACCGACGGCGCCGTGCTCGCCCAAGCGGAGACAAACTGGGCGTTCATCGATCTGCAACACCGTGTGCCGACACGGATTCCGGACGCAATCGCCGAGCGTTTTCCGGTGTGTGATGGGCCGGTGACGAAGTAGGCAATTATCAAGTGCG
>JANQKH010000377.1 GCA_028281215.1 Phycisphaeraceae bacterium
GCTGCGTGAAATCGGCGCCAAGATGTTTCAGGTAATTCTCCCCGCGCATCAACTGCTGCGGCTTGGCCGGGTCCACATCGAACCCGACCACGGAAAAACCCGCATCGAAAAACGCGCGCAACAACGGCAGGCCGACGTAGCCGAGCCCGATCACACCGACCCGGGCCGTTTTGTCTGCAATGGAAACTTGAAGATCGGACATCACGGGCATCTTAGAACGGATTTTTGTTGTGTGTCGTACGGGGTGTCTTTGGCGAACGGACCGCTTAGGAATGCAGGAAGGCAGGAATGGGAGGTTGGAGTTTGAAAATGACATGCCGGGCGTGCAAGTGGACGATTCCGCATAGCCCCCGGAAAGTGGGTGTGATTTGTTTCGACAAGCTGAATCTGGGTGCCACGGACAGCGGAGCCGAGGCACGAGGCGGAGTCGTCCGTGAAACGACGAACTCAACTACACGGACGACTTCGTTCACGGGCTCACCGCGCTGTCCATGGCACCCAACGAAGCCGTCATGACCCATGCTTCATGCCCAATCCTGAAGAAGCACACGACGAAAAAAATTTCACCCAAACTCTTCCGACCTTCCTGCATTCCTAAAGAGGTTTTTCTCGTGTCTTCCAAACCGTGTCAGGTTTTCAGCGTTCCGTCCCTGCTTCGCACAAGCACCACCAATCTCGTAGCATGCCGACGATCCAAGCCACACGGAATCGATCCATCATGCGCGTTGTCCAAATCCTGCCCGAGTTGAACGAAGGCGGCGTTGAGCGCGGCGTGGTGGAACTCAACCGTGAATTCGTCAAACGCGACGTGGAAAGCTGGGTTATCAGCGCCGGCGGCAAACTCGTTTCACAAATCGAAGCGCAAGGCGGTCGGCACGTCGCCGTCAACGTATGCAGCAAAAACGCGTTTACTGTGCCCTTTCGCGTCCGCGCCCTCCGCCGGGCGCTGAATGAAATCGACCCCGACGTCATCCACGCCCGCAGCCGCGTGCCGGCCTGGCTCTGCCGATTGGCCAACAAAAAGCCGCGTCGGCCGTTCGTCACCACCGTGCATGGGCTCAACAGCATCAACCGGTACAGTCGCATCATGGTCACCGGTGATCGCGTCATCACGGTCAGCGAAGTTGTACGCGATTACGTCTGCGATGCGTACAGCGTTGACCGCAACAACGTCACCGTCATCCAGCGCGGCGTCGACATGAACGTTTTCGACCCGGCGAAAGTCGATCAATCGTTCATCAACGCCTTCCGCACCGAGCACAACCTGGAAGATTGCGTCATCGTCACCAGCGTCGGCCGCGTGACATGGTTGAAAGACTACGAATCGTTCATCGAAGCGATCGCGCAATGCTCGAATGACATGCCCCACCTGCGCAGCCTGATCGTCGGCGGTGTGCACCCCGACAAACAGTCCTACTTCGAAAGTTTGAAACAACTGGCCGAACAGCATGGCGTGGCCGACCGCATTGTTTTCACTGGCAGTCAGACGAAGATGCCGGAGATTTACGCGCTGAGCGACATTGTGGTCAATGCATCACTCAAGATGGGCAACGTCGGCCGCACAGTGGTCGAAGCGCTCGCGATGAACACACCGGTCATCGCCACAACGTATCCGGGCTTGGCCAACCTGGTCGAAACCGGCCGCAATGGACACATCATCGAAACCAAAGACCCCGCCGGTTTGGCGAACGCCATCACCACCTTGGTGAACGACATGCCCACTCAGGTGCGCGACACCGTGCCGCCGGCGTTCACACTGGAAACGATGGTGGAGCAGGTGTTGGGGGTATATGAAGCCGTGACGGCGTAGGTGTTTCTTCATCGAATCTCGCAGGGGGTTCAAACGAAGCGGACCCACCAGATTATCACCGAGGCATGGCGGGTCCGCCGCGCTTGACCCGCCTCACGGTTTGTAATTTTGTTAGGATTATGATATGATCGCTCAATCCGCGTGATTTAGACGTGCGGGGTGTTCTTTGACAAGTGAAGACAATTCGATGTTGTTTGAGCGACCTTGTTGATGATCCCAGCCGATCTATGCCGTAAAAGCTTGAATCATTGTGACTTAGACAAGGCGAACACACCCAGATTCCGGGTTATCCCCCTGACGTCAGAGGGATAACCCCGAGACATCCTGTAAACCTAAGAGTAATAGTTATTTACAACGAAAAATCGCCTGTCAGGGGGTGGGGGCATGTGTCAGGGTTGAATACCCTAGGGAAAAACTCGCAGCGTCCAGCTCACATCGGATTCACACCTGGTCGTGCCAGTGCTCTTTCACCCATGGAGCGACGCGGATGTGTTTGTAGATCTTTTTGAGTTGGCTTTTGTTGGTGGGCCAGCGGCCGGCCTCGGCGTCGTCGGGGTTCGGCGTGCCGTGGAAGATGATGAACTTCGCGCCGGCGGGCAACTTCGGTGGGACGAACCAGTTCAGCGGAAACTTCGGAATGCTGTGCACCTTGAAACTGCGGCACCACTCCTCCGGCCACCAGGTCACGTTGCCGTGCTCCTGCGAAACGTAAACCTGTTCGTTGTCATAACTCGAGACAGTGCCTTCCGGGTCGGCGATGAAGCGTTCCCAAAGGTGTTTGTTCTCGCCGATGCGGTAGCGGAAGACCGATGAGTTGCCGATCTTCTGCGCTTCGGGTGTGGTCCAGTTCTTGATGATGCAGAAGTCGCCGGGGTGTTCCCAGAAGCAATCGATGTTGTCGACGATGAGCACATCGACATCGAGGTAAAGCACTTCGCCTTCCAGGTCGGCGACCTGCGGCGCCCAGAGAACGAGTTTCCGCCAACCGTCCATGTCGTGCGGCGGCTTGGCGGGCACGGTGGGACAATCGAAACACTCGACTTCAGGGCGAATGCCTTGCGGGTTGTCGGTGAGGCAAACGAAACGAAACGGCCCCGTGATGTTACGAGCAACCATCGCGTACAGGCGATTGATGTAATACTTGGCGTACACCGTGCCCCAACTGAAACAGACGATCTGTTTGGTCATGTGAACAATCCGTTGCGTCGTACATCCGACATGGATCAGGCGCGGTGCACGTATTCTAACGAGTGGCTGGTGATTTCATCCCAGTTGGCGTTGATCCAATCGATGACTTCGTCGATGCCTTCATCAAAGTCGATGGCATCGGTCCAGTCGAGTTCATGTCGGGCCATGGTGGCGTCGAGGATGTAGGTTCGGTCCTGGCCGCGTCGCTCCTCGATGACCTGCGTGGATGATTCAAAGTCAGCGCCCATGCGCTGGCAGACGCGCTCGACGACATCGCGGACCTTGAAGCCTTTGAGCGGCGACAGGTGGTAAATCTGGCCGACGCGGCCCTTGGCCATGACCGCCAGTTCACCGCGTGACACATCGCGGACGTGCATGAACGAACGAACGGTCTGCCCGCCGCCGTGGAGTTCGATGGTGCGTCCCATTTTGAGGTAGATCACACTTCGCGGGATGAGTTTGAACAGTTGCTGGCGGGCGCCGTAGACGTTGGTCGCGCGCACGATCTGGAGCGGGAAGTTGAACTGATCGCGGTAGAGTTCGAGCAGGATATCGCCGGCTGCTTTGGACGCGGCGTAGGGCGTGGTCGGACAGACGGGCGTGGTTTCGGAGACGACGCCGGTGCATTGGCCGTACACCTCGGGGCTTGAAATATGCACAAAGCGTTCGAGGTAATCCGACTGACTCAGGTGATTGACCAGCGCCGCGAGTGCGACGCAATTGGTCTGGTACCAGTGCTGGGGCCGGTTCCAACTGGGCGCAACCTCGCTCTGGGCCGCGAAGTTGACGATGACCGGCGGCTTCTCGGCGTCGAGGAACCGCAGCAGCGGATCCATTTGATCATTGAGGTCAAACTGTTTGAAACGAAACTGAGAAAGGTCGCCCCGCTCCCTGTAACGCAATCGAAAGTCGGGATTCTCCGGCGATCGGCTGATGCCGACCACTTCGTATTGCGGATCGTCCAACAAGAGGTCAATGAAATCCTGCCCGCAGAAGGCATTGGAACCCAACACGATGACTTTTTGTATGCCTGCCACGGGAATCGGAATTTAGCTGGATTCCAAGCGCGAAGCAAACGAAATGAATGGACTGTTCAGCAGCATCGACCGCGCATGTTCACGGCAAGAGATTCTGTATGATGCCCGCTTTTGCAACGTCACCGCGCGTGTTGGTTTGATGAAGGAAAGCCATGATCGTTCTTG
>JANQKH010000387.1 GCA_028281215.1 Phycisphaeraceae bacterium
CCGCGGCGAGCACCTGTTTGATGCCGCCGACGATTCCGCTAAGCGTTGTACCGTCTTGTGTCACACCTTCGACCGCCGGCAGCAACACGTTCGAACCGAGCTTGTAGAAAAGGATGCCGAAACCGATCAGGAAGCCCGCGTCGCCGATACGGTTCATCACAAAGGCTTTTTTGCATGCCAGTTGCGGCCCGCGCTTCTCGAACCAGAAACCGATCAGCAGGTAACTGGTTAGGCCCACCAGTTCCCAGAACACGAACAGTTGCATGATCGAGTTCGCCAGCACGATGCCGAGCATCGAGAACGTGAACAGCGACAGGTAGGCGAAGAAACGTTCGAACCGCTTGTCGCCGTGCATGTAGCCGATCGAGTAAACGTGCACCAGCGTCGAGATGCCGGTCACCATCACCATCATGGCGATGGTCAGTGAATCAATCGCGGCGCCCAGGTGCAGGTAACCGATATCACCGCCGACGGGAATCCAGTTGACATTCCAGACGATATTGCCGGCATCGTCGGCGCGGCCGAGCCACATCATCATGGCGATCATCGAGAACACAAACGCGACGCCCATCACGCCGGCGGCGAACCATCCGGTTTTCTCCTTGGGCAGATACTTCTTCCCGAAGAAAATCACCGTGCAGAACGTAACGACCGGCAACAGGGCCGCGAGTACCAGCAATGTGCAAATGATGCCATCCATGTTTGATTTCGGATTTCGGATTGGGGATTTCGGATTGGTTTAAGGTTTGATCAAATCCGAAATCCGAATTCCGAAATCGCAAATCCCTAGCCTTTCAACTCGTCGGCGCGTTCGACGTCGATCGAATTGAAGTTGTTGTAATAGTTCAAAAAAATCGCCAGCGCGATCGCAGCCTCGGCGGCGGCAAGCACGATGATGAACATGGTGAATACATTGCCGTCAATCGCCGGTTGGCCCGCCACCTCGCCCCATGAGTAGCGGTTGAACGCCACCAGGTTGATGCCCGCCGCGTTCAGAATCAGTTCCACGCCGATCAGAATGCCGATCGCGTTCCGTTTGGTCAGCATGCACGCCACCCCGGCGCCGAACAGCACGAACGACACGAGCAGGAAGTGCCCCAGTCCGATCTGCAACACCGGATCGTGCATGGCGTCACCTTGGGCCAACGTCAGCCAATTCATCAGTCAGCCCTCCGCTTGCGCGCCATGAACGCCGCGCCGATCATCACAACCAGCAACAACACGGCCGCCACTTCAAACGGCACGAGGTATTTCGAGAGAAACCCTTTGCCGATCTGTTCCACCTGGTCGTAACCTTCTTTGGGGGCCGGTCCGTGATGCAAGGCGCTGTTGGACAGCATCCAGATCATCAGGCCGATCACACCGAGGCCGATCATCAGCCCGACGGTTTTCTCCCAGCCTTTGACTTTCAGTTGCGCAAACGGGTTTCGGCTGGTGAGCATCACGCCGAAGATGATGAGGATCAACGTGCCGCCGGCATAGACGATCAATTGAATCGCAGTGAGAATCTCCGCGTTGAGCATGAAATACATGCCCGCCACGCCGGACAACGTCAGCAGCAGATACACCGCCATCCGCACGATGTTGTTGCTGAGCACAATGGCCCATGCACTCAGACAGGTCAGCGCCGCCATCGCATAGAACATAGTTGCGACAACGTTGTGATGCAGCGGTTGCTCGGCCAACAGAAACACGGCGATGAACCTTGAAAAACAGGAGAAAATCGAGGGTTGGAAAGGGTCCAATTCGGGTGAAAAAAGACCCACTTGTCCGTCAACGGCGGCAAGTCCGAAGAGGATAACGGTGCCATTGGGGGCGGTCAAACGAATCGGTGAATCGTCTTGAGTCCGGAGTCAGACCTCAAAAAGTCCAACGACTCTGGACACGGGACTCCGGCCTGAACTAGATCGGCATCCCCGTAATCTCCGCCTCGAAGGTAAGAGTGTCGTTGACATATCCCTGCACGGCACAGATGCATCGCCGTTTGCGCTTCGAG
>JANQKH010000395.1 GCA_028281215.1 Phycisphaeraceae bacterium
CAATTCCTGCTCGGCCTCGAATACAACTGGCCGATCTACGAAGATGTCCTTCGCGGCGTGCTGTTCATCGATTCCGGTACTGTGCAAGAAGACATCGGCTTGGACGAATACCGCGTCTCGATTGGCGCCGGCATTCGCCTGCGGGTGCCGTTCCTCGGCTCAGCCCCGTTCGCCTTCGACGTGGCCGTACCAGTGATCCGCGAAGACGGCGACGAAGAGCAGTTCTTCAGCTTCGACATTGCGTTGCCGTTCTGAGGTGTATTCGACAAATTGCCGCCCGCCTGTCCGGTCAGAATAGCCGACCCAAAGCAAAGCCTTCTTTGCCCCAGCCACCGGTCTCTCACGCCTTGTCAATTCCCATCCTGAATCACAAACGGAAACTGCCCGCGCTGGGCGTTTGACAACTGTACCAGCACGGGCGTCAGCGCATCGATCAACATCGCGAAGATCTGTGCGCCTTTTTCCGCGGTGGCTGCGCGGGGGTTGCCGATGCCGGTGTCTTGTGTCGCGGCCTGCCAATCGCGCGGCGCCCAGACACCGGGCGTTTCACTGATTGCAGGCAGTTCACTTTCGGTCTGTGTGCCGTCGCCCGCCTGATCGAGCGGTGTGACCAGGTGCGGTGTCAGGTGAAGCAGCAGGCTGGTTTCAAATTCGTCGGCGTGATCGCCGTCCTTGTGTTCGAGCAGGTTTTGTGCCTGCGGGGCGAGTTTGAATGCGTTGACCTGCGCGATGAACAGGGGCAGGTCGAGCATGATGTCACGGATCAAAGGTTTGAATTCGTTGCCGCCATGGAAGTTAAGCACAACCAACCGATCGATCCCCTGCCGCACGAGACTCTCCGCCACGTCGTGCAATACCGCCTGCTGCGTGGCGGTGCGCATGGTGATGGTGGCGACCTGCGTGAGTTGCGTGTTGTCGTTGCCGAAGGGGATCGTCGGCAGCAAAACGCATCGTGCGCCGTCGCGGTTGGCCTGTTCGACGGCCGCTTCGCCGAGGCAGGTGGCTTCGATGTTGTCCGTGCCGTGGGGCAGGTGGTAGTTATGCGCTTCAGTCGCGCCCCAGGGCAGGACGGCGACGTTGGGCTGCAAGTCCAGCAGTTGCCGATAGGTGGCCTCCGCGGCGATAAACGGCCGGGCGGTGTGCTTCGTTGAATCGCCCGTCCGGGATACAGTTGGCTCAGACATGCGGCGAATTGTACCGCCTGGGAATCAACCAGCGCCGATAACCTGCCCGCCACTTGCCTTTGCCGCGTGGTCGGTCGATAATCCCTTGGATGAAATGCCGAGCCGCCCAACCCGCGCTGCCCCTCGCTGCTGTCACCGCGGCGATGTTGCTGTCGGTCAGTGCGTCGGCGGACGCCTCGTTCATTGCCTCGCTGATGCATACCGGACACAACAGCGTCTCCATTCAAAACAGTTGTGACAGCATCAGTGACTGGTTCAATCGTCTAACCGATGCAGCTCAACGGTTTCAGCATGCGATTGGCGGCGAACGGCACCACACACTTGATGTCGTCGCGATCACTGAGACGCCTTCATCTGATGAAGCGTCCGTAACGTCTCCCATGCGGCTCGGTATGCTGCTCGAAATGAAAGTGTCCGCCCCCATCGCGGACAACCTGACGAATCTGCCGCCGCCGACGGCCTGACCCTTTCTTTGTCATCGCATTCCCCGCGATGCGTTCCGTGCATCATCCGCCGTGATGATCACGTTCCCCAAAATCCGACCTTTACAGACCTCTACGGTCTTCATTGCAAAGAGCAAAACCATGGTATTGTCACTTGTATCCAAAGGGATGGGCAAGGTATTCGGCACCCGCAACGATCGCATGATCAAGCGGTACAGCGCCCGTGTCGATTCGATCAACGCGCTCGAATCCAAGATGCGCCAACTGACCGACTCCGAACTCAAAGCCACGACAGCCGAGTTCCAACAGCGCATCGAGTCGGGCGAAAAACCGGTGGACATCCAACCCGAAGCGCTGGCTGTAGCGCGTGAGGTGATGGACCGCGCCGTCGGCATTCGCAATATCTTCAATCCGGAGTTCGCGGACCAGTTTCCCGTCGACGAACTGCCGGCCGATATGCAGAAGTTGTACCACGAACTCAAAGAGAAAATGGACGCCACGGAGCCGATCGCCACGCTCGGCAGTATTCAGATTCCGCAGTTGCATCACCTTTGGGATCCAACACCCGGTTGGCAGCAGGTTGAAGTGCCGCCGGCGTTGTACGAGGCCGTGCGTGAGATTTATCCGAAGAGCCGCCCGCCCTTCCGTGCCCGCCCTTTCGATGTGCAGTTGATCGGCGGCATGGTGCTCGGTGAAGGCCGCATCGCCGAAATGAAAACCGGTGAAGGCAAAACCATCGTCGCGCCGCTCGCCTGTTTTCTCGCTTGTCTTGAAAAGTTGCAGTGTCACGTCGTCACCGTGAACGACTACCTCGTGCAACGCGACCGCGATTGGGTTTTTCCGTTCTACCACTGGCTTGGCCTGACTGTCGGCACGATCCACCCGCAACACATGCAGCCCCACGAATTGAAGGCGCAAGCCTACCAGTGCAACGTGTTGTACGGCACGAACAGCGAACTCGGCTTCGACTACCTGCGCGACAACATGAAACTCAGCGTCGAGGATCAGGTGCAAAAGCACCGGGATTTCTGCATCATTGACGAGGTCGACTCCATTCTGATCGACGAAGCCCGCACGCCTTTGATCATTTCAGGTCAGGCGCACGATGATGCCCCTCGCTACAAGTTGGCTGACCAACTGGCGCGCCATTTGGTGCAGAAACAATCGTCATGGAACGCCGTCGACAAGCGCGTCAAGCAATGTGAGATGAAAATCAAGGCATTGGAAGGCGACATCCGCAATGCCGCCGAGAAAGGCAAAGTGCCCGCCATGCGCGATGAGGTCAAGCGCCTGGCCGAGCAGGAACTGCCCAAGCTCGAAGCCGAGCGCGATCAGCATGTTCAATACTATGAAGTCGAACCGGAAAAGAAGGCGGCCCACTTGACCCACGACGGCATCGCCGAGGCGCAGAAGCTCGCCAATATCGGTTCGTTCTTTGTCGGCAACAACATGGACATGCCGCACCTGCTGGAAAACGCCCTGCGCGCGCACGTGATTTACTTGCGCGACAAGGAATACGTCGTCCGCGGCGGCGAGGTGATCATCGTTGACGAGAACACCGGCCGACTCATGGAAGGCAGGCAGTGGTCTGACGGTCTGCACCAGGCGGTCGAAGCCAAGGAACGCGTCGAGGTCAAGGAAGAAACGCAAACGATGGCGACCGTCACCATCCAGAACTTTTTCAAATTGTACAAGCGTCTCGCCGGCATGACCGGCACGGCAATCACCGAATCGACCGAGTTCGCCGAGGTTTACAAGCTCGACGTGGTTTGTATTCCGACCAACGTGCCCGTGGTGCGCGACGATCGCAACGACCAGATTTACCTGTCCGCGAAGGACAAGTGGTTCGCCATCATCGATGAAATCGAGATGCACTACAGCGTGGGCCGGCCCGTGCTCGTCGGTACGACCAGCGTGGAAAAAAGCGAGATGCTCTCGGAAATGCTGCGGAAGAAGCGCGGTATCCCGCACGAGGTGCTCAACGCCAAACAACACGAGCGCGAAGCGAATATCGTGGAAAGCGCGGGCAAACTTGGCGCGGTCATGATCGCCACCAACATGGCCGGCCGCGGCACCGACATCAAACTCTCTGCCATCGAACGCGATGAACTCGTGCGCCACTGGCAACTGACCAACATCCTGCCGAAGCAGGCCAAGCCCGAGATGGACGACGATGAGTTGATCGGCCTCGCCTACCGCCACATGGCCAGTTCACTCAAAGGCGCGAACAAGAAGGAACTCGAAGCCTGTGGCGACGAGGAAATCCGCCTCGCCCTCCTGCGCCACTGGGTGGTCGAACAGTCCAGCGGCAAAGCCATGCTCCGCGCCGTCGACCCCGACTCGGCCAAACTGATGTCCATCGAAGCATGCGAAAACTTCCTCGACGGCGTGCCCGGGTTCGCCCTGCACCGCCTGCGCATCTTCGACAACGTCGAAGATATGGGCGGTTTGCACATCGTCGGCACCGAACGCCACGAGTCTCGCCGCATCGACAACCAGCTCCGCGGCCGCGCCGGACGCCAGGGTGACAACGGATCGTCCCGGTTCTTCATCAGCCTCGAAGACGAACTGATGAAAAACTTCGCCGGCCCGATCGTGCTCAAAACGCTTTCCCGTCTCGGCATGAAGGAAGGCATGGCGATCGAACACAAGTGGATCACCAAAAGCGTCGAACGCGCGCAGCGAAAGGTTGAAGAACGCAACTTCGAACAACGCAAAAGCCTGGTTGAATACGACGAAGTCATGGAACACCAGCGCAACTTCTTCTACGAAGTGCGCCAACACGTGCTGGACGGACGGGAGATCAACTCGCTGGTGTTCAACTACATCGGCGACGCCGTGGACGACGCGGTGAACACGTACCTCGACAAACATTACCTGCCGCAGCAGATCGCCGACTGGTGCCAGGAAACCCTGCGTTACTCCGTCGATCCCTACAAACTGCACACTGACGATTTGAATAGTTTGGAATCCGAAATCCGCGCCGACGCCCGCGCCGACGCGTCGATGACCATCGAAACCGCGCTGGGCGAATACGTCTCAGAGGACAATCCCGAAGAGGACTGGGATTTGCGAGGCCTGAGCAGTTGGGCGATGAGTAAGTTCGATGCCCATCTCACACAGAATCAACTGCGCAAGATGAGCGTCGCCGACATTCGTAACGAGCTGATCGACGCCGCCCATGATCAGGTCAACAAGAAAGACCTGTCCGGCCTGACGCGATTCCTTGAGCCCAACTACGCTCAGAAGAAGTTGGCCGAATGGACGCTTGACAAGTTCGGCGTCGAACTCGACCCGGAGTCGATCGTGGACAAACAGCCCCACGACGTTGCAGAACTCGTGCTCGAAAAGGCGCGCGAAGCCTACGCGCAACGTGAGATCACCTACCCGGCCGAGTTCGCGCTCGACATGGCGTTTGCCACAAAGGAACACGACCAGGATTATGCCATCGAACAGTTGTGCAAGTGGGTCAAGCGGCGATATGACCTCGACTGGTCGGGTGAAGATTTCAGCCAACTCGAACGGCCGCAGATGCGAAGCCGACTCATCGAAGCGGGTCAGGCCTGGTTACGTGACGGCAAACTCGAAGCATTGGTCGATCAGGCGATCAAGAGCCACAGTTCACCGGACGACCTGGTAAAGTGGGCCAGTGATCGCTTCGGCACTGAGGTGACCACCGACGCCCTGAATGATGGTATGTCGCCGCGCGATGTGTTGATCGAGCACGGCCACGAATACCTGCGACAGGAGTTGACGCAGCTTGAACGCTTTGTGCTGCTTCAGATCCTCGACGGCGCGTGGAAGGATCACCTCTACGCGATGGATGTGTTGCGCGATTCAGTTGGTGTGCGCAGCGTGACCGACAAAGAAAAAGACCCGCGCGTGGTTTACAAACAGGAAGGCGCCGGACAGTTTCGTGAAATGCAACGCGTGGTGCGCGACCGCGTGACCGACCTGATCTTCCACGCCAAGCTTACG
>JANQKH010000452.1 GCA_028281215.1 Phycisphaeraceae bacterium
ACATTGCCGATCAACATCCGAAGGTGGTCGCCGAGTTGCGCAAGGTGTACGACGCATGGTGGAAAGACGTTTCGCCGCGCGTGAAGAAGCCGGTGCGGATTGCGATCGGACATCGGGACGACAACCCCACCACGCTG
Source organism: Phycisphaeraceae bacterium (assembly GCA_028281215.1). GTDB lineage: Bacteria > Planctomycetota > Phycisphaerae > Phycisphaerales > Phycisphaeraceae > JANQKH01. The sequence continues at coordinate 138 of JANQKH010000452.1, forward strand.
ACCAGCCAGGATTGGTTCATGCCCGTCGGCAACCCGCCGTGGCATCCAAGCATGATTAACCGGCTGTCGCCGGTGACCGGACCATGGCTGATCGACATCGCCAAGTCCGGCCGATACCGCATGACGCTTCGTCAAAAGCCGGCCGTCGCGGCGTTCGCCATGCAAGGCAAGCAGGTCAGGCTTCGCATCACCGGCGGGAAGAACGACGTCGACCAAACCAAAAAGATCGATAGGAATACCACCGGCGTCACGTTTGAAGTCGAACTTAGTAAGGGCGCAGCCCGGCTCGACACGTTTTTGACATTGCACAACGGCAAGACCGCGGGTGCGTACTTTGCGGATGTGACATTTGTCCCGATCTCGCCTTGAACGTGAATGACCCGTGACCCTTCAACGATTCACAATTAAACGAATCCACGAGATATGGCGATGATCTGGCTCAACGCCTTCGCCGAGTCGCCCTCCTTGGCGAACTTTTTCCCCGCCGACGCTGACGCTGACGCGAATGTTGATTGGATTCCTGATCGGGATACGCACTGCGTCGTTGTTGCGCAAGTCGGCGATTGCGTGTTTCGGCATTGCCCATCAAGATGCCGCCGACAATACTTCCGATTCCCATGACAATAATGAAGCCACCGAACACCTTGATGAATGTCGAGCCGAAGATCAGCATGAACACGCCTGACGCGATGATGATCACACCGAAGAGTACAAAGACGATTGCCATCCAAGCATCCTTCCATCGTCGAGTCGCCGAACGGCGACGAATGGAGTAAACGCATTCTAACCAAATCCGACTTCAAACAGACCTATTGACACATCGCTTCGATCATTTCTAAGTTGATCACGAAGTTAAATCACCGTATCCGGTGTTTAGGTTACACCGGCAGATTCGACGGATATGCATGACCGCGAACTCGATCGGTTATTGGCGTAAAAACAGATCATCACCGCCCGGCCAATGGCATCTTCAGTTTTCGGACCGAGCCTGAGTGGAACTGAACCCAAACCGCCAAGCCCTGTTATCATCCTCGCCCTGAATGAAGACAATGACCACGAATCGCATTGACAACATCTTCGCCGCGCTGCGTGCCGCTGGTCACAAGGCCGTCATGCCGTACCTGACGGCGGGCGATCCCGACGTGGCGACCACCGGCGCGATTTTGACGCGGTTGGAACAGGCCGGCGCGGCGATTTGCGAGATTGGTATTCCGTTCTCCGATCCGATCGCCGACGGACCAGTGATTCAGGCCTCAATGACACACGCGCTGAATCAAGGTGTCACCACGTCGCAGATTTTTGACATGATCGCCAAGCAGCGGGCGTCGTTGAACATCGGGCTCGTGGCGATGCTCAGCTACTCGATTGTTTACCGCATCGGGCACGGCGATGCGCCGGACGCGTGGACGTATCTCAAGCGAGCGAAGGACGCCGGCTTCGATGGATTGATCGTGCCGGACGTCGCGATTGAGGAAGCCGACCCGCTGCGTGAGGCAAGTGCTGCACACGGGTTGACGTGCACGTTTTTGATTTCGCCCTCGACGCCTGATGAAAGGGCGCAGCGGATCGCGCAGGCGTGCACGGGATTTGTGTACGTGTTGAGCCGGGCGGGCATCACCGGCGAGCGGAAGACATTGCCGACAGATCTGCCGGATCGTTTGAAACGGCTGCGCGACGTGACTGATCTGCCGATCGCCGTGGGCTTCGGCATTTCCAATCGTGAACATGTTGAGCAGGTGACGGAAGTCGCCGATGCGGCGATCGTAGGTTCGGCCATCATGCGCCGCATTGCGGATATTCGAGATTCGGGCAGCGACGCGATTGCGGATGAGATTGAAAAGTTTGTGGGTGAATTGACAGGGAAGGCGCAGTAGGACAGGCATTCCTGCCTGTCACAAGCCGGAGGCTTGTGTGCACGATCAAACACGCCTCATGAATTCGGCTTCGCCGAATGACAAACAGGAATGTCTGTCCTACTGCGTGCGTACGACCCACTTCACCTCGCTACACTGTCCCCATGTCCGACTCATCTGATCATCAAAACCAAACCTCCAAACCCTGGGAACACGCCAAAGCCGGCGGCAGCGAGGGTGATCCGCTTGCTGCGCGGTTTGTCGAATCGCTCAGTTACGACCGTCGGCTGTACAAGCACGACATCGCCGGCTCCATCGCCCACGCGCGCATGCTCTGCAAGGTCAACCTGATCACCGACGACGACCTGCAACAGATCGAGACCGGCTTGAAGGAAATCGAAGCAGAAATCGAAGCCAACTTCGACGGCTGGCCCGGCTGGAAGATCGAACTTGAAGACGTACACATGTGCATCGAAGCGGCGCTGATCGAAAAGGTCGGCGACGCGGGGAGAAAATTGCATACGGGGCGGAGCCGAAATGATCAGGTGGCGTTGGATTTGAAGTTGTGGTTTGAAAGTGCTGCCGATCACGTCGATGGCTTAATCGATGCGTTGATAAAGGCATACCACACGTTGGCAAAAAGTCACGGTGAAATCGTAATGCCATCGTACACCCACCTTCAACGCGCGCAACCAATCGTTCTCGGCGGAGAATGTATCGCATGGGCAGAGGCTTTTCGTCGCGCGGCATTGCGTCTCAGCTTAATCGACGACAATTTTGAAGACCACCCGCTCGGAAGCGGCGCAATAGCGGGATCAAGCCTACCGCTGGATCGAAAACAAATCACAAGAGCCCTGAAATACTTTGGAGACCCCACCGTTTTTGGTGGAATTCCAGATGGCGATCAATCGTCGAGCTCAATCGAAGCCACAGCTTCCCGTGACATTGCGATCGACTTCGTCTACGCCCTCTCCATGACCGCCATGTGGCTCTCTCGCTGGGCCGAGCAGTGGATTATTTATGCGACGACCGAGTTCGGTTTCATCACGATCGATGACAAGTACACGACCGGCTCGTCCATGATGCCGCAGAAGCAGAATCCGGACATGCTGGAACTGATTCGCGGCCGCTGCGGCAACGTGTACGGCCACCTCATGGCGCTGCTCACCATGTGCAAGGGCATCACCATCGGCTACAACCGCGACCTGCAGGAAGACAAACGCCACGTCTTTGCTGCCTACGACACGGTGTGCGACTGCCTGGAGATGGCGACGCGCATCGTTTCGACCGTGACGTTCAATGAAGACCGCATCAAGCAGGGGTTGGATCGCGGCTATCTGGATGCAACGTCGTTGGCGGAATACCTCGTCACGCGCGGCGTGCCGTTTCGGACGGCGCATCAGATTGTGGGGGCCACGGTGCGCGCGTGCGGAGAGAAGGGGTTTTACAAGTTGGAGCAGTTGAGTGTGGAAGATTTCAATGCGACTTGCGACGAGGCGATGGGTGGGGCTAAGCCGCAAGCGGCTGGAGAATGGGTTGGTGAGGATGTATATGAGTGGCTTGGGCCGGAGAATGTCGTCAAGCGGTACCAGACCTACGGCAACGCGGGGTTGACCGGATTCGAGGAACAGTTGAAAGCGTGGGAGGAACGGTTGGGAGAACAAGAATGATGGCGACCACGCATGGGCGGGAGGCAAACCATGGACCGTTACCCCGACAACATTCACAGCGATCAGGCAATGCTGTCCGCCTTCCTCGCCGACCGCGACGCGGCGTGTCCTGTGTGCCGTTACAACCTGCGTGCGGTCCAGGGTGACCGCTGTCCGGAGTGCGGCACGCACCTGCAATTGCAGGTCGGTCAGGCGGTGGTGCGTTACGGTGCGTACCTGTGGTTGTTCGCGTTGCTGGCGGCGCCGGCGCTCGGTTTTATCATGGGGTTGCCGTGGACGATCCGCATGGTGTTGGACGCGTTGGATCCCAACATGACGGTCAACATTCCGTTGTATCTGTGGATCATTCGCGGCGCGGGGCTGGTGGCGTTGCCGTTGTTCATCATCACGTGGCTGTTTCGGCTGCAACTCGTGCGGATGCGCAATGACATTCAGTGGGTGCTGGTGATCGCGCCGGCGTTGTATCACCTGGCGTTGTTGGTGTGGTTCACAGTGGAGGCGATCAATCGACCGTGAGGTGAAACGGTCACGAATATCCACGTTAATGCGTTTCCTCATCTCCCCTTCTTTAACTTCACTCGGCACAAGGCGTACCGCTGGGGTTTGCCTTTTTCTCTGGGTCCGGCGCACGTGACGTAGAGCGTGTTCGCTTCCACGCCGCCGCCGAAGACGCAGTTGGTTGGTGCGCCGGGTGTGGGGATGAACGCGAGGTGTTCGCCGGTCGGGCTGAAGACGTAGATGCCGGACAGGTTGCCTTTGCCGGCGGTGGCGTAAATGTTGCCTTCGCGATCAAGCGTCATGCCGTCGATGCCGCGCTGGTCGGCGCCGAAGTCGAACATCACGCGTTTGTTGGCGAGTGTGCCGTTGAGTTGGATGTCGAAACGCAGCAGTTGCTTGACGCCGCCGTCCGCGTTGTCGTGGTCGGCGACGTAAACGTGTTTCTGATCATGCGACACGAGGATGCCGTTGGGTTTACTGACGTTTCGGGTGGCGACACTGACGCGGCCGTGGGTTTCGACGAGGAAGACGCCTTCGAAGTCGATCTCGCGCGGTTCATCACCGACGTAGCGCGGATCGGTGAAGTAAACGCGGCCGCCGGCGTCGAGGGCGAGGTCATTCGGCGCGTTGAAGCGTTTGCCGTCCCAACGTTCGGCGAGGGTGCGGACCTGGCCGGCGGCATCGGTGATGGAGATGCGACGGTTGCCGCCCCACGCGCCCTCGCAGGCGATGAGTTGGCCGGCGCGGTTGAACATCAGACCGTTCGCCTTGCCGCTGTCGTAGCGGTAGATCTGCAACAGGTTGGCGCGGGGATCGAACCGGTAGATCGTGTTGCCGATGTCGCTGAAGAGGATGGTCCCGTCGGGCGCGAGGGCTGGGCCTTCGGTGAATTCGCCGTCGTTCCAGAGCAGTTCGATCGGGGTGTGGGGCGCGACAATGGCGCCCTGCGACGTGGGTGAGAACGCGCCAACCTCGAATGAGACAAGGTCAGCCGACCGGCAACCGCCCAGTCCAAGTGCGAAAGACAACAAAGCAAATACGGCAACCAATCGAATCATATGACATGCCCCTCGTGGCGCCCTGCGCGTATCGATCAGAATTCCTCCGGCTGTTCACTTGTTTGATCTCACAACGTTTGTCGATCATCGGCACGTTAACGTTTGGCGTGGATGGAAAAGCTGTAGCGCATGCGTTTCATTGCGAATACGATGCGGTGTTTGCCCGGCGGGAGTTTGCCCTTTTGTTCCTTGGCGCTGGCGCCGCCGGCGCGGACGATGACGCCGCTGTTCACGTACTTCTCAACGTTTTCCTGATAGGTGCCAAGCGTTGCACGAAACAACGGCGCGCTGCCCGTCGGGCGAAGATCCCATTTGATCTTCACTTCCCGATTCGTGATCAGCTCAAATGTTTTGGTCACCATGGTGTTGCTGCGACCGGCCGTGCCTTCAATCTTGACCAGTTCCTCCCATTCGTTCGCATCATCCGCAGCGATTGCCTGCGGCTGCGCGAACCAGGCGCCGGTCAGTAGCCCGACACCGGCGATCAAAGCGGCCAGGGTGACCGTGGCAATCAGAGGGTTTTTTCGGGTGCTTTGCGTGCGTCGCGGCATGGATGGCTCCCCGTGTGGTGAGCGGGCAGGAATCAGGTCGTCATTGTAATCGCGGTCAGCAGAACCCATCGGCACGAAGTCATACGCATCAGGCCCCACCGCAGGTCGGGCAATTTGGATCGCGGTAGATCGCCAGTTTGCGGAAGGTCATGTCGCGCAGGTCGAATTTGACCATCCGCCCACCCAGCGGTTCGCCCAGGCCGGTGGCGAGTTTGATCACTTCCATCGCCGCCATGCACCCGACTGTGCCGGACACCGCGCCAAAAACGGGGAACTCCCGCCGCCATGCCGGCGGTTTGGTCGGACAGATGCAACGCAAGCAAGGCGACCGGCCCGGCAACACGGTGAAAATCGTCGACTCCAACTCGAACATCGCACACTCGACCATCGGCTTACCCTGCCGCACTGCCTCATCGTTCATCGCGTACCGCTCTTCGAAGAGCGGCGCGGCGTCGACAATGATGTCCGCCTGGTCAACCAACGAACACACGTTTTCTTCGTTCACATTTTCCGGCACGCCGACGACTTCGACATGCGGATTCAATTCGTTCAACCGGCGCTGGACCGATTCGATGCGCGGCTTGCCCAACCAGTCGTGTGTCATGAGTAATTGGCGGTTCAGATCACTGTGTTTGACGTTGCCGGCATGGGCGATGATGAGCTTGCCGACACCCGCCGCGGCCAGTTCATACGCTACGACGCCGCCAAGCCCACCGGCGCGGGAGATCAGCACAGCCGTATTTTTGAGTTTTGCCTGACCCGCTTCACCGAATCCGGGCACCCAGATTTGCCATTGATAGATGTCGCGCTCCTCATCGGTGAGCGCCGGGTGAGGCGATGGATCAGGCGTGTTGGCGTCAGACATGCGAAGCAGTGTATCGCAGGGGAATGGACGTGCCATCGCAGGCTTCAATGCTCGCAATCACCATCTCACCCTCCTATCATGCCGCCACTATGCCCACATCCACCCCATCGATCGATGAACAACTGGCCGTCCTCGCGCGCGGGGCGGAGGGCATCTACGCGATTGAGGAGTTGAAGAAAAAACTCGAACTGGGCCGACCGCTGCGCGTGAAACTCGGCCTCGACCCCACCGCACCGGACATCCACCTCGGTCACACCGTCGTATTGCGCAAACTGCGACAGTTCCAGGATCTCGGCCACAAGGCGATTCTCATCATCGGCGACTACACCGCCCGCATCGGCGATCCGACCGGCCGCGACACCACACGACCCGTGCTCGGCGAGGAGCAGATCAAGCAAAACGCGCAAACGTACGTCGATCAGGCGGCGAAAGTCATCGACGTGTCGCCCGAGAAATTTGAGATTCGCTACAACAGCGAATGGCTTGCACAGTTGACCTTCGCCGACGTGCTCAAACTCACCGGGATGATCACCGTGCAACAGATGTTGCACCGCGAAAACTTCAAGCTGCGGATGGACGCTGGCAAGGAAATCATGGTCACCGAGTTCATGTATCCAATCATGCAGGCTTATGATTCGGTGGTGATCGAAGCCGACGTCGAACTCGGCGGCACGGACCAGACCTTCAACAATCTCTGCGGCCGCGAACTTCAACAGAAACACGATCAACATAAGCAGGTCGTGATCACCATGCCCATCCTCGTCGGCCTCGACGGCCACGAGAAAATGAGCAAATCCAAACACAACTACATCGGCGTCACCATGGAACCGAATGACATGTTCGGCAAGGTGATGAGCATTCCCGATGCCCTGATGAGCAACTATTTCACGCTGCTGACGGACGTGCCGCAGGATGAGATTGTGGCATTGTGCGATGCATCGAAATCAAACCCGCGCGAGGTGAAAGATCAGCTCGGGCAGGCGATTGTGGCGACTTTTTATGATCAGGACAGCGCTAGCGCCGCGAGCGGTGAATTTAAAAAACGATTCGCCGAGGGCGCGCTGCCGACGGACCTTGAAACGAAAACGGTGTCGCAATCACCGATCAACATCGTGGACCTGGTGCACGAAGTCGGCTTCGCATCGAGCAAGAGTGAAGCGCGAAGACTGGTCCAGCAAAACGCAGTGACCTTCGGCGAGGGGAAAGTGAGTGACCCGAAAGCGGAGATCGCGATCGAGGGGGAAGTCATTCTGAAAGTGGGGAAGCGAAAGGTGTGTCAGGTGGTATCGAAGTAAGTAAAGCAATTTGGCTTAAGCCTGGCACCATTTCTGATGAGTAGGACAGACATTCCTGTCTGTCATTCGGCGAAGCTGAACGCCGTGGTATCGTTGATAATCATTCAAGCCTTCGGCTTGCGACAGGCAAGAATGCCTGTCCTACTGGGAATCATCACAATTCCACTGTTCGGGCAAGATTGCGTTGCAGACTGCGCAAGTGAAGTTCCCGTCCTTTACGATATTGACCGTTTCGCACTGAGTACAACGCCGAAAAAGAAACTCTGCCGTGTAGTCGTCAGGTGATTCAATGTTTGCATTCCGAAGGGCATCCGCAACCGCAACCCAAGACTCAGGCTCAGGGCAATAGCCGGTTGACTGATTGGATATGTATTCGACATACTCCGCTTTGAGATTGAACAACACTTCTCCCGCTGCCAACACACGGTCACCTCGTGCACATGCGACGTGCTCGCTCTGACGATCGGCAATCCAGAGCCTGCCATTCATGTCAACAACATAAGTTGCAAATATACAGCCGGTGCGATCCGGAATCTGTCCTGTCGCTGCGACCCATTGTTTCACAGCATCGAAACCATCGACGTGTACACGCACAGTCTCCGCGTCAGCAAGATGCGCAAGTGATTGCGGGCCCACGTATGCGTACTTTCGAGTCATCATTCAAATGATAGGCTGAGGCGGCTTCGCCGAATGACAGGCAGGAATGTCTATCCTACCAGCCCCTGAAATCTACTCATTCGCCGCCAGCTTCTTCAACTTTTCCAGTTCTTCCTGAAGCGACTTGATCTGACCTTGCAGTCGGGTGATCTGTTCGCTGTCGGCTTTCTGTTTCTTTTCCGCTGTACTCAAGTCGGACTTATCCTTGGCTGCCTGTTTGCGCAGGTCGGTGAGTTGGGTTTGCAGCGTTTCGACTTCCGTGCGGATCTGATCCAGTTGCTCGGCGGTGACGTTCTGTTTTTGAATCGCGGCGTCGCGCTGGGTCTGGGCTGCGTCGCGCTGCGCTTGGGCGTCGTTGCGTTCACGTTCAGCGGCGGCTGTCGCTTCTTTCTGTTCGCGCAACTGTTCCTCCAGTTTGTCCACCTTGGTGCTTGCGTTGGCGAGCAGGGTTTCGAGTGTGTTGATGCGGGCAGTGCTCTGTGACAGCGTCGCGCGCATCGTTTCGATCAGCGTGCGGCTTTCCTCCGCCTGTTTGCCCGCCAGTTCCTTGGTCAACTCAAGCTGCTTGCTCAACTGGTCGGCCAGTTGTTGGGTGAGCTGGTAGGTCTTTTCGAGGTCTTCGTTTTTCTGTTCCGACACCGAGGCGCGTTCGGTGAGGCCAGCAAGGCTGGCGCGGGTGGTTTCGAGGTCGGTGTTGAGTGCATCGATTTTCGAACGGAGGTCGGTGACGGTGGTCTGCGTACCGGCCAACTGTTTGTTGGCGTTGGCGAGATCGCTTTGCGCGGTGTTGAGTCGGCCTTGTACATCGCTGACAGTGCGGGTCGACGCCCAAAGACCGATGCCGCCGAGCACGACGAAGAGGGCGACGATGGACCAACTGAGCGTGCCGAGTTGGCGCGATCGCTTCGCGGATTGCTCGGCCGTCTCCGCAACCCGTTGCCACGCAGCGATCATGCCGCCGGCGAGTTGCAATTCACGTTGTGTGACAACGGCAACGTCAGTGTCATCGACATTGATTCGATCATGGCTGCGAGGCCCTTCTTGCTGTCGGCCGTTGCGAGGTGCACCCGCATCGGCATCGCGATCAACCACATCGTCTATGGACGCATCAACCGTGTCGGCTTCCTCTTCGTCATCAAGCAGTTCGATCAGAACCTGAACGTTGCCGTTCTGTTGACGTGATGGCGCCCGCCCGTCATCGATCCACGCTTGTAGCGTTTCAAGGTCGACTTCCAGCGTCCGTGCTGCGGTTTCGCGATCCTGCCATTCAAATGCCATGGTTGCTCTACAAAATAGCTCAAGTGGCGGGGCGGTTCAATGGTGGCGCAACGATTCCGAAGGTTTTATCGGCCGTTTGGGGTGGCGGGCGTTGAATTCGGGGTCGATCCACACGTCTTTCCGACGCCCGGCTCCGCCTCTGAAATCCCGACCCATTCTAGAAACAGACAAAGACCTCTCCGGAAAGCAGGAAAGCAGGAAGAAGATGAACGCACTCCAGTGCCGTGAATCCGCACCATTGTGCGCCATCGAGTGATGCGCCGGAAACGCCGTGATCGGCACGAACGAATCTCAATCCCCTTCTTGCATTCCTGCTTTCCTAAGAGGCAAACTCCGTCGGATTCAAAACGCGATTGGTCGTCAGAGATGAAGATCGGAGCGAAGATCAACCATCCGTTTCCAGCGCATCCAACTGCCCTGCCGGCAATGCTTTTAATTCCGGCTTGCCCTCTTGGAGAAGTTTGGAGTCGCTGAAGTCGATCTTGATTTGCTTGGCGCCGAACCCTTTCGCCAGTGCCTTGAGGGTTTGCTCGGCACTGGTTTGCACTTCGCTCTGGATGCGTTGAACCATCCCCTCCGCCAGAGAGCCGGCCTGGTTGCGCGCCTCTTCTTTGAGACGGTTTTTGTCTACTTCACTGAACCCACCGCCGAACGCCTTGCTCAGCAGGTCGGGCATCAGCCAAGGCAGGAACTTGGAATCCTGCTCATCGTAGAAGGAGATGTCGCGAATATAGGTTTCGTAGAAGCAGGCCGGCATGTGGAAGGTGACGCGGCCGTCGGGTTGTTCATCAATGCGAAAGTCGCTGGAGCGCAGGTCGTATTTGAAGTCGATGCCGAATTCAAAGATCATCGCCATCTTTTTGCCGGAGACCAGCCAGGAGAAGTAGCGTTTGCCGGTATCGCCGAGCCAGTGTTCGCCGGCCGTGACGATCTCTTTGGTGACAACTTTGAAGACTGTCAGTTCGCCGACGGATTTCATTTCGAGCAGCGACGAATGCACCTGCACATCGACCTGACGTTTTGAGCGTTTGAGGAAGATGATCAAACCCAGCGCGGCGACGGCAACGACACCGATTGCGATTCCAATGAGAAGGTCTGTCATGGTGGCTTTCTTTTCGGTGCGTGATGTCTGCGCGGTGAACGGGGTGTCTTTCTGGTGCGCTGTGCCCCACCCTGCGGTGAACGGACCCAATCATACCTTCGTCGCGGCGGGACGGGGCGAATTCACGCCGCGCCAGCCGATCAGGGTGATCAACCACGCCAGCACGCCGGCGACGGCGACGGCGACGATGTTGAAACGCCAGGGGCCCGGCTCGAATAACCCCGACGCAACAGTCAGTTGATACATCGTTTCCAACGGGCTCAATCGCATCGACCAATCCGGAATCGAAAGGCCCAACCTTTCGTTGAGCAACTCAATCCCGCTGAGCACGATCGGCTCGGCGAACATCACGAGGAACACGATCACTGTCGCGGCGGCGCGGCCGACGTTGTGACGGAACTTGCAACCCCACGCGGTCAACGCGCCGACAAGAAAACTCCACGACGCCACCGCCGCATCGATCCATACCGCCTGCTCAAACTCCCAACCCGCGGTGACGCGCAGCGGCCAGATCACCGCCTGGAACACCATCATCATGCTCAACCAGTCACAGAAGACCAGCGTCGGCGTCAACATCATGCGCCGCGGCGGGCGCGCTTGCTCCGGTTCCGGCTCATCAGTCTTTGAATCCTGCAACCGTCGATCGCGCCGGCTGCGCGAACGTCCGTCCTGGCTCAACCGGTAAGTCGGCCACACGAGCATCAAACCGAACAACGACGAATACAACATCCATCGAATCGCCGCGGCGGGCGAGTCCATCCAAAGCGACACCGCCCAACTGCCCAGCAACCAAAGGCACCACGGCAACATGATTTGCCGTGTGGAAGGGATCACATCAAACGAACGCTCCACGCGAGCGGACGGTGATCGCCTGCCAAGATCCATCGGCTCCAGGGTGGGCAGACTCGGTAGGCCGTGCTCTGTAACCCCAGGCTGATCGGGTTGATCCGACAGAGGCGCGAGCCAGTCGTCAGACAACAACGCATCGCCCTGCGTTTGCGAATCCGACGAGGAACCGGAAGGCTCGTCCGGCGGCGAAGGGACAGGTTGTGAAGGGTCGCCGATCACCGTCCGGCATCATAGCGCGACTGGCGAATCGATTCACCCCGATGCAGGCGATCGAGCCAGCCGTCGGCGGTGCGGCTTCCGGAAGGCGGATGAATGATGATGCCGGGACCGAACACATCCACGACGCGCCCGCCGGCGTCAATCGAGCCTTTGATCTGGTTCAAGGCGATGAGTTTCTTGCGCTTGACCTCGGCATCGTGTTCGATGGCGTTCTCTTCACCAGGCGGCAGGCCCCAGCGGACCTTGCCTTTCTTGCGGGTGTGCAGCACGAGCCGGATGCGGCCGCGCTGATCGACCTCCGCACCGTACGCCTGAATCTGATCCTGAAACGATTCCGCGCCCAACAGCGTGACCAGTTTGATCCCCGCGTCGACGACATCGTCACGCCAGCGTTCACCCGACGCCGGCGGCGCTTCGGTTGCGTTTACGATCACCGGCAAGTCGATGTTCTTCAAATGCTTTGCTTCGTAAGGCGGATCGATCACGCCGAGTGAATCCGAAGGCAGGACGTGTCCTTCCCGATCGATCAAACGGAACCGATCTTCCCACACGATCGGTGCTTCCGATTCGATGCGGTCGACGGCTTGCCTCGGCAAACGAACCAGCGCAACCGGTTGGCGGTACGTCGCCCACACTTCCAGCCCTTCATCGGTGCGACGAATGCGATCAACAGTCGCGATCCACGGATTCAACGCCAGTGCCTTGGCAGCCTTCTGCAAACATTCGCCGTCGAGCGGGTCGGGCGTGATGTGCGTAGCAACCAGATGCGTCAGGTCGGAACGAATCGACGGGCTCAGCCAGTCCGGCGCGTCGACAAGGGGAACGTCCTCGCGCTCGACCATCTCACCACGCATGCCGGCGAAGGCGATCAACCTGTCTTCGCCCA
>JANQKH010000462.1 GCA_028281215.1 Phycisphaeraceae bacterium
GAAACCTGCGCAATCGAGAACCGGACACTGCTTGTGCAGCTGCTGCGTGAAAATCTTCGGCTGACGGGCACCCATGTTGGCTGCGACACCACGCAATGCCGGCGTCGCCTACGGGCTGCGGACTGGCGCCAAGATCGGTCGGCCGCGGGCCCTGTGCGAATGTCGCCGAGGCCATAGACACAATGAGCAGTAAGATTAATCGTTTCATCTTCTATTTATCCGGTTGGGATGCTGTAGGTGATGTCCGTAATACCGAAAAGCTGATTCCGTTTGGGATGGATGTCGTGCAGTTCCGTCGTTTAGAAATTGCATCGAGTGCGTCGAATGGGGACATCGAAGTTCCGTAGGGTCCGCTATTGGCGGACACGGGATGGTGCGCGAATCGCACCCCCTACATCTGGATGAGTGGCGGCGATGAACCTGATCACCACGGTATTGAATGATTCGCTCTACCCAAACTTCGTGTCATTGATTACCTCTTATCACGAGAGGAGAAATTTGGGGCCGTCAATTCGCTCAACGAGCGTGCCACCTCTTTCGGAGTTTCGAGCACAAACAACGGAATTCTTTTTCTTGCTGGCGGGGGATTGGATTCCTTTGCCTTGAGCCGGACAAAAGCGAGAACGTGGTTTGGCTTCCCTGCCCGCTCCCGGGTCAAGTTCATGTCCTGGTAAAAATTGAAAATGGGTTCTTTGGGATCGAGCGTGTAGCCGAAGATCGATGAATCCCGCCGATGAACGAACAGGACATTGATCGTATCAGCATTGACAGGGAACTTTCCTCGCACAACGCGCACGACTTTTGCGCGCACCAGGAACCATGCATCGTTGGCAGCAATTTCCCCCTCACCCCAGACAATCCATCGCTGAACGCCTTCGACGCGTAAGATGGCCGCGATGACATCTTCGTCTGTTTTCTTCCCGTTCTTCTTGCCTCGAACTTCTGAATCACCGGCGGCGTTTGGTTTTGCCCTATCTTCGCCCTTGATGTCGGCCTTCTCGCTTCGTTTTTTCGTGCCATCTCCCTGGTCTTCCTTTAACAACAGCTTGGCTGACTTTTGCTGCGATAGGATTTTTGCTGTTCCCTGAATTTGCTTTGATGAATGGAGAACATTCAGGGAGTCCAGTGGCTGTGGACTTTGCTCCGATTTCGATTCACTCTTTGCAAACAATAGCGTCGCTGCCATCAGAATGACCAGCGATACCGTCCATTGACACAAACTCTGCAACGTCGTGGCCATAGCAAACCTCCTGGTTTTGAAACAGCGAGCTAATCTTGTGACTGCGACCCATTGGATTGCCTGACAAGGTATACGTCTCCATCACGTAACCTTGCAGCCAAACCGTTTCATAGATGCGCCGAAAGACTGGTTATTACAGTTTGCCGGCGTGATGGGTAAAATGCAGTTCCTTAGCGAACGCGGATTGGTGCGCGAATCGCGCACACGACGAAGTGCGGTACGCTGTAGACATGAAAATGAATTACCGCGCGTGCAACCAACGTGATTTCCCGCAACTGATGCCGCTGTTTCACCAACTGTGGCCGGGTCGACGGTTGGATGAAGCGTCCATGGAAGAAGTGTTTATCCGTGGACTTCACGATGAAAATCAAACCTACTTATGCGCCGAACTTGAAGGCACAATCGTTGGTTTCTGTTCACTAACCATCAAGAACAATTTATGGCAACAAGGAAAACTCGGACACATTGATGAAATTGTCGTTGCGGACACAAACCGAGGCCAGGGAATCGGAACAGAACTTCTCGACAGGATTTCTCAAGTGGCCATCAAGATGGAATGCAAGAGACTCGAACTGGATTCTGCACACCACCGAGCAGCGGCACACAGTTTCTACGAAAGACATGGCTTTGAAAACCGGGCACTTCTCTTCTCAAAGGCCTTGGAAAGCTCGCAAGCCTAACGCGGAATCTGCCGAAACGGGTATAGCGCAGCAGGTCGGGCTACAATCGCTCTTGGTGCGACATGCCACACTTGTCATTTTGCCATTGAAAGACCCTGCGATCCTTGCCGCGCTGGCGGCGGAAGCGATGGCCGACGGGTATCGCATGGTCACTCGGCTGATAGAAGAATGGTTGACGGGCGTGAATCGTTTTGGAAAGCCGGGCGAGAAGGCATATGTGGTCACGTTGGACGGTCAGGTCTGCGGCGTCGGTGGGTTGAATATCGACCCTTTTGCGGATGACGACCGCGTCGGCCGTGTACGGCGGCTTTACATCGCTTCAACCGTTCGTCGTCGGGGGGTCGGCTCCGCTGTCATGCAGCAAATCATGCGCGACGCGGTGGGCCGATTCGATTGTTTGCATCTCCGCACACACGACCCGGAAGCCTCGGCGTTTTACGAGGCCATCGGATTCACACCCGTGACCGGCAACGAGCACGTCACGCATCAACGAGCTACGGGCTGAAATGCTTTGAGCACCGCAGCCTGGTGATCAAACGAATAGGATGCGTCACGGAGTGAACGCATGGCTGGCATCTGCAAAACTATTCTAATCAGCATCTTGATCGCCGGAGCGTGGTCGTGTGATCGTTCGCCGGATTCCAAGGCAAACGATGACGAGCAACAGGTCGGCAACGTTGCAAAGGTCGAAAAGGATGCAGGACAAACGCCGCCGGTTGTGGATGTTGATCCGCCGATTGGGAAATCGGATGACAACGTAAAAACAAAACGCAAGAAGAAGCCGGCTGTTCTGCCCACGGACGATTGGGAGATCGGCATTCCGGACGGTCCGCCGCAACCGGTGGATACGACGGCGCGGGTGGGTCAGGTGGGTGTTGAACCGCCGGTGTTCACAAAGAAGGTTTCGCCGAAGTACCCGAAGCGCGCAATAAAGATCAAACTTCAAGGTTACGTGGTTCTTGAAGCGATCTTCCGTGCGGAGGGCACGGTCGAAGACATCAAAGTCCTGCGCGGCTTGGGCAAAGGCAAGTTCGGATTCGAGGCCGAGGCGGTCGAGGCATTGAAACAATGGACATTCCAGCCGGGCAAGGTAAACGGAAAACCGACGGATGTGCGAATGACCATCAAGCTGGATTTCGTGCTGCAGTGATACCCGGCGCCATTCCACGATAAGTGGCCGCGGTGATCAGGGGACGTTTGCTTTTGGCTGACAGTCCATGGCCATACCAATTCATGGACAATCCACACGTCAATGGAACTTCGGCGGCACTGGTACGTTTAACCCGTTGCACATGATGCAATTCAAAAGGATCAAAGGATGAGCCGACTTTTTCCAAGATGCGATTACCTCACCACCCTAATCCTGTCGGTTGCCGGGATTCTGGCGGCTGTCGTAGCGGTTGGCGAAGCTGCCAGCCCAAAGCCGTCTTCTGCGTCAGAACCGGTTCTGGAATTCAAGGTTGAAAGCCCCAAAGAACCTGTTTCACTTCAAGTAGCCAATTCGCGCAGGTTCATTATCCCGTTCAAGATCCGAAATATTTCAGATCAGAAAGTGATCGTGTGGCCGTTCCTTGATTTGGAGTTGATTGGCCCTGACGGCAAGGTTGTTCACCGAGCGCTGAATCGCGGGCGATTTGGCTTTAGTGCTGGATCCCTCATCGAAAGCATCTCTTTCTACCCAGTCGCTCCGGGCGAGACGCATGAGATAAGAATCAACTTGAATTTGTATGAATACGATCTCATGGCGTTGACGGGCTGGCGAATCGAGGAACGGGGTACGTATACGCTGAAGATGCGCTACGAATTTGATCGAAAGGCAGCGAAGAAAGAGCTTGGAAAAGGATGCAAAGATTTG
Organism: Phycisphaeraceae bacterium; assembly: GCA_028281215.1. GTDB lineage: Bacteria > Planctomycetota > Phycisphaerae > Phycisphaerales > Phycisphaeraceae > JANQKH01. The sequence goes on from JANQKH010000462.1 coordinate 3,776, forward strand.
GATAACGCCCGGAAACCTTGGAACCGTGCGATCGAGGCAAAAAAGGTTGTGTCTATCAAGCTAAAGGTGAAGTGATTAGCGGTTTATCGTGGTTGAGTGCGGGAGAAACGTAATGTGGTGTAAGGGGGCGAGGGATGAGCCGCTCCGGCGATTGAAGAGGCCCGGCTGGCGAGGGCATGAGGCATGACTTTCTAACCGCTGCAACAAACAGCCCTGAACCCGAAAGACGAATACATCATCTCCGTGGTGAACGAGTTCACCACGGACGCCCATTGACCGATAATCTGCCGTCCGTTACGCCAAGTCGAACCGGTCCAGGTTCATCACTTTTGCAAACGCAGCAACGAAATCGTTTACGAACGATTCCTTCGCATCGTCACAGGCGTAAACCTCGGCAATGGCGCGGAGTTGGGCGTGGGAGCCGAACACCAGGTCCACCGAAGTACCTGTCCACTTGATGTCACCCGTTACACGATCGCGGCCTTCGTAGAAGTGTTCGCATTTGTCCGACTTCTTCCACTCGACGCCCATATCCATGAGGTTGACGAAGAAGTCGTTGTTCAGCGTGCCGGGCTTGTCGGTGAAGACGCCGAGGTCGGACTGCGGTGCGTTGATGTTGATCGCACGGAGGCCGCCAATGAGGACGGTCATTTCCGGGGCGGTGAGCGTCAGATAGTGAGCGCGATCAACGAGCAATTCATGGGCGGGGCGATCATGTCCGTTGTTGCTCGCATCGCCGTGGTAGTTGCGAAATCCGTCGGCCATCGGTTCGAGCACGGCGAATGAGTCAGCGTCGGTCATTTCCTGCGTGGCATCTGTGCGGCCGGGTGAAAACGGAACGGTCACGCTGTGGCCCGCCTTCTTCGCGGCTTCCTCCACGCCGGCGCAACCAGCGAGAACGATCACATCCGCCAGCGAAACCATCTTGCCACCCGATTGTGCGGCGTTGAAATCGCTTTGAACCTGTTCCAACTTGGGCAGGACTTCATCGACGCCAGATGCCTTGTTAATCGCCCAGTCTTTTTGCGGGGCGAGTCGAATGCGTGCACCATTGGCGCCGCCGCGTTTATCCGTACCGCGGAACGTTGCCGCTGAGGCCCATGCCGTCGAAACCAGTTGCGAAACAGACAAGCCGGTCGCGAGGATCTTGCCTTTGAGATCAGCGGCATCGGCGTCGTTGATCAGTTCGTGATCGGCGGCCGGCACCGGGTCTTCCCAAATCTGCGGCTCGGCGACTTCGGGGCCGAGGAACCGCGCGTGTGGTCCCATGTCGCGATGGGTCAGTTTGTACCACGCACGAGCAAAGGCATCTGCAAACTGATCCGGATTCTCGAGGAAGCGGCGTGAAATCTTTTCGTACGCGGGATCCATGCGAAGCGACAGGTCGGTCGTGAACATCATCGGTGCGTGCTTCTTCGATGAATCGTGCGCATCGATGACGGTGTCCGCACCCGCGCCTTCCTTTGGCGTCCACTGCCACGCACCGCCGGGGCTCTTGGTCAGTTCCCATTCGTAGTTAAACAGGTTCTCGAAGTAATTATTATCCCACTTGATCGGGTTGGTCGTCCACGCACCTTCGAGACCGCTGGTCCATGCATCGGCACCGGCGCCGCTGCCGGCGTTGTTCTTCCAGCCAAAACCTTGGTCTTCAATCGCAGCCGCCTCGGGTTCCGGGCCGATGTGATCGTCAGCCACAGCACCGTGCGCCTTGCCGAAGGTGTGTCCGCCGGCAATCAGTGCAACGGTTTCTTCATCGTTCATCGCCATGCGACCGAATGTTTCACGAATGTCCCGCGCCGCAGCGACAGGGTCAGGCTCGGCATTCGGGCCTTGCGGGTACACGTAAATCAAACCCATCTGGCACAGC
>JANQKH010000497.1 GCA_028281215.1 Phycisphaeraceae bacterium
GTACCCGGACCTGCACATCGGTCCCGCGTTGGAGAACGAAGAAGGCGCCTCGCGGGTAGGCGTGGCGTTCAGCGTGCCGATCCCGATCTTCAACGCCAATCGCCGCGCCATTGCCGAAGCGAACGCGGCCCGCGTCGCCGCCAAAGCGGCGCATGACGCGCAGTACGAGATACTTCGCGGCGAACTGGACCGCGCACGCCTCGCGGTCGAAACCGCCGGTACGCGTAAAGCGTTTCTCGAACAACAAGTCGCACCCGTCGTCGACAAGCAACTGGCGGACCTGCGCAAACTCGCATCCCTAGGTGATCTTGATGTGATCGTATTGCTCGATGCGCTCACGCGACGCTTCGAGACCAAGCGCGACATCCTCACCGCCCAATCAGCCCAGTCCGACGCGGCGATTCATGTGCAAGCCCTGTTGCGCCCCGTCGTGACGCCGACAGCCTTGCAACGCCCCGACGCCTCCCCTTCATCCATCAACGAGAATTGATCATGCGAACCTTGAACCCCTTCATCCTGTGCATGCTCACGTTGGCGGTCTCGCTTGCGGGTTGCGATCAACCGGCAAACAACGACGCCGGCGGTGGACAATCCAAACACGACGAGCCGCCGAAAGCGCCGACGAATCGCATTGATGTGCCCCCTTCGGTGCGGCGGAACCTCGGCATTACGTTTGCGAAAGCCGAGCTTCGCCATGTGCGTCACACCCTGCGTGCGCCGGGGCGGTTTGAACTGTCGCCGTCGGCCAAGCGCAACTATCACACGCCATTGGCCGGCCGCGTGCAACTGCTGGTCAAGCAATATGACCGCGTGAAGCCCGGCGATCTGCTGGCGCGCGTTGATTCGCCCAACTGGATCGCCCTGCAACGCAAGTTGAGCGACACCGTGACGGCGATCAAACAACTGGACGCGCGGATTAAAACATTAGACACACGACAACGCGCCATCGCCAAACATGAATCACGCCTGCACGACGAAGAATCGATTTGGCAGGCTCGGGTCAAACAGATCGAGAACCTGATCCAAGCCGGCAGCGGCGCCGCCACCACGCTGGCCGAAGCACAGTCGATGCTGGCGACGACGCGCACCAACCTGGCGAAGGTCGAGGAAGAGAAAGCCGAACTCGAACAGCAGCGTGTGGACCTGACGTCTCAGTTGACCGGCTATCAAAGCACTACCCCGTTGCTCTTCGCCGATGCGCTCAGCCAAACGGTTGAAGCTGACGCTGTGACACTCGACCTCGAGATGGCGCAAGCCGCGTCAATGACCGGGCTGAGCATCACCGACCTGCGCAAAGATACAGATCAGGGCCCACATTTCGTTCCCCTTTGGCGCACATTGCGGCAGATCGAAATCCGCGCCGAGCGTGAAGGCGTGATCGAACACCTGCACGTCACGCCGGGACAATGGGCCGACGCCGGCGAACACTTCATCACCGCCATCGATCCGACCGCGCTGCGCTTCCGCGCGATCGGCCTGCAAAGTGAACTCGGCCGATTGCGTGACGGCCAACCCGTTCGCATCGTCCCGCCGCGCGGCAACGAACAGTCGCTCACTGGTTTCGTGGAAGGGAAACTGTTGCTCGGCCTTGAAGCCGACCCGTTGCAACGCAAGATTGATCTGCTCACGCGCGTCGATAGCGCAGCGCTGACGGCATGGTCGCGCGCCGGTGTGGCCGCTGAAATGGAAATCACCACACGACAGACCGACACGCCGCAACTGGCGATTCCGGTCAGCGCGGTGATTCAGGATGGACTCGAAAAGGTGATGTTTCACCGCGATCCGAAAGATCCGAACAAAGTAATTCGCGTCGAAGCCGACCTCGGCATGAGTGACGGACGGTGGATCGTCATCGAAAGCGGACTGGTGCCCGGCGATGAAGTAGTCGTGGGCGGCGTTTACGAGTTGATGCTTGCCGGCGGCGGCCGCGCCAAAGGCGGCCACTTCCACGCCGACGGTACCTGGCACGCCGACGATCACTAGCCGCCACAACACGCCCTTACACGGCAACCTCTTCGCGACTTTGGAACAAACCCATGCTACGACAGTTGATTCGATTCTCCCTCGATAACGCCGCGCTGGTCATCGCCACCTCGCTGTTGATCCTCGCATTCACGATCTACCAAACGCCGCGCATGGCAGTCGATGTATTCCCGGAACTGAACGCGCCCACGGTGGTCGTGCTCACTGAATCGCCAGGCTTTGCCGCGGACGAAGTTGAACAATACGTCACCTTCCCAATTGAGAGCAGCGTCAACGGCCTGCCCGGTGTGCGACGCGTGCGCAGCGGCAGCGCGATCGGCTTGTCGATCATCTGGGTCGAGTTCGACTGGGGCGTGGACATTTACCGAGCGCGCTACCTTGTGTCGGAACGTCTGAGCATCGCCCGCGAAAGCCTGCCCGACCGCGTCACGCCGATCATCACACCGGTGACCAGCATCACCGGTGAAATCATGCTCGTTTCGCTGAGTTCCGAACGCAATGAACAAGGCGAATCGATCGTCAGCCCACTCGCGCTGCGTTCGTACGGTGAGTTTGAACTACGCAACCATCTGCTGTCGGTGCCGGGCGTATCGCAGGTGGTCGCGATTGGTGGCGAACTTCCCGAATACCAGGTCAACGTCAACCAGACGCAACTGCGCACCTATGACCTGACGGTCAAAGACGTCGTTGAGGCGGCGCGCAAGTCACACAGCACGGCCGGCGGCGGGTACCTGCCCAACGTGGAGGGTCTGGAACTGCCACTGCGGCAAACCGGTCGCGTGCGCAGTGTCGATGACATTCGCGGCACGATTGTTCGCTATCACAACGGCGCACCGGTCACGATCGGCCAGGTTGCTGACGTACAGTTGGCCGGCGCATTGAAACGCGGGAGCGGATCCGACGGCGGCAACCCTGCCGTGGTACTAAGCATTCAAAAGGCGCCGGGCACCAACACGCTGACACTCACCGAGGCGATTGACGCGAAGTTTGACGCCGTAGAAGCGAGCATGCCCGACGGTATCAAACTCAACCGCCACGTGATGCGACAGTCGGATTTCATCAACCTGTCGCTGAACAACGTGCTGGCGGTGTCGCGCGACGCAGCCATCATTGTCGCGGTCATTTTGTTGCTGTTCCTGATGAATTTGCGCACCACACTGATCACGCTAATCGCCATTCCAATGTCCGTTGCCTGCGCACTGCTGTTAATGTGGTGGTCCGGGGAAACGATCAACGTCATGACACTGGGTGGGCTCGCGGTGGCGATCGGCGTGGTGGTGGACGACGGCATCATCGACGTGGAAAACGTTTTCCGCCGGCTGCGCGACAACCGCCTCAAACCCAAAGCAGAACAATTGCCGCAACCCGACGTCGTCTTTCATGCGAGCAATGAAATCCGCAGTTCGATCATGTTCGCGACGCTGATCATCGTTATCGTGTTTATTCCGCTGTTGTTTCTCAAGGGGTTGGAAGGCCGATTCTTTCGGCCGCTCGGATTCATGTATATCACCTCGATCGTGGCGTCACTCTTCGTCGCGCTGACGCTGACGCCCGCATTGTGCAAGGTGTTGCTGCGCGGCAAGCTGAGCCTGAAGCAGGATCGCGAAGGCGTTGTCGTCCGATGGTTGAAAGCGGTGTATGAACCGGCGCTGCGCCTGGTCGTGCGGTTTCGCAAAACTGTGTTGAGCCTGGCGGTCCTCGTCACCGCGGGGTGCATCTGGCTGGGCAGCACGTTCGGAGCCAGCTTTTTGCCCGAGTTCAATGAAGGCACGTTCACCATCTTCCTGCTCGCGCCCCCCGGCACGTCGCTGGCGGAAAGCGATCGTTTGGCGGTCGGCGTTGAACAGCGCATGGCGGAAATCGATGGTGTGCGGTCGGTCGTGCGCCGCACCGGCCGCGCCGAGCGCGATGAACATGCCGAGCCGGTCAGCAGCAGCGAAATCGAAGTCTCCGTGAAGCCCGGCTACGACAAACAATCCGTCAAGCAGGAGATCGACAGGGTGCTCAGCGCGATTCCCGGTATCACGACCATGATTGGTCAACCGATTGAACACCGCCTGTCACACGTGCTGTCCGGCACGCCGGCGGCGGTGGCGATCAACGTATACGGCGACGACCTGAACAAGTTGCGCGAGATCGCCAAGCGCATCGAAACCACACTCAAAACCATTCCCGCCGCACGCGACGTCAATGCCCAACGGGAAGTGATGATCAAAACCGTTCCGATTCGCTACCGTCATGATGACCTGGCGCGCTGGGGCATCGCCCCCGCCGACGCCGCCGAACAAGTCAAGGACGCGGTATTCGGTGAACACGTCGCGGAGGTGAACGAAGGCGTGCGCGTATATGACATGGTTGTGCGCCTTGCCGCCGATCAACGGCAGAACGTGCAGCAGTAAAAGAGACTTGATCTGCTGCACGTACTGCC
>JANQKH010000500.1 GCA_028281215.1 Phycisphaeraceae bacterium
TACCTCTATCCGATCAAAGCGTCACGCAAGGACAAGCGCAACCTCTTCGTCGACATGCTGCGGCGAGCAAACCAACTGCGCGATGAACCTGCGTTTTACAACACACTGACCAGTTCCTGCACGACGAACATTGTCACGCACGTCGACCGCATCGCCAAAGAGCCATTGCCGTTCAGCTACAAGGTGCTGCTGCCGGCGTTCAGCGATGAAATGGCGTACGACCTTGATCTGATCGAAACGAACCTTTCATTCGAGGATGCGCGCAAGGCGTTTCGCATCGACGAGATTGCGCGGGACGAGAAGGATGCGCGGCCGTTTTCAGTGCGGATACGGGAGCGGTAGCGCTAAGCCGCAAGCAGATGGCCGTTCCACATTACAATCTCCCCATGTCCATCACACTTCGCACGATGACGCGTGACGATTGGCCTGCCGTGGCTGAGCTGATTCATGTGTCGACCAATTACTGGTACGAGACGCATCATCGGTTTCGCATATTTGTGCGCCCGCCAAGGACGACACAACTGTTCTGCGAGGTGTACGAGGCGCTCGACCCGGGCTGCTGTGTGTTGGCGGTGAGTGATGCGACGGGGCATCTGGCCGGATCGTGTTTTTTTCATCCCCGGCCGACGCATGTGTCGCTGGGCATTATGAACGTGCATCCCAACTACTTCGGGCATCGCGTCGGGCGGCAGTTGCTGGATTACATCATCGCGTTTGCCCGTAGTCAGCAGAAGCCGGTGCGGTTGGTGTCGAGCGCGATGAATCTCGATTCGTTTTCGCTATACAACAAAGCGGGATTCGTACCGCGCACGGCATTTCAGGACATGTTCATGGAAGTGCCGGCGACCGGACTCGACGTGTCATGCGAAGGCAAGGAAAACGTGAGGCGGGCCACGATGGATGACGTGGACGCCATGCGTGCGTTGGAGATGGAACTGGTCGGCATCGATCGCAAGAAAGACTTTCATTACTTCATCAAAAATGAACTTGGTATCTGGCACACCGTGGTTTACAAGAACGATCGTGGTGATATCGAAGGTTTTCTCGTATCGGTTAAACATGAAGCGAGCAACATGCTCGGTCCGGGCGTCGCGCGATCCGAATCGCAAACCGCCGCGCTTATACACGCCCAACTCGATCACCACGCCGGCGGCAAACCCGTCTGGCTCGTGCCTTGCGCGTGCGGCGAACTCGTACAGACGCTGTATTCATGGGGCGCAAAAAACTGCGAACTGCACTTGGCGTCGTGCTTGGGCGAGTGGACCGACCCGACGGGTGTGGTGATGCCGACGTTTATGCCGGAGACGGGGTGATTTGATTTCGGATTGCGGATTGCGGATTTTGGATTGGGGATTTGAATCTGTTCATATAGCCCGCCGCATGCGGCGGGAACACGCCGGTAGCGACACGGTTGTACGGATTTGCGAACATTGACGTTTGAGAGGTGACGTTTGAATCGATTGAAATCAAATGGCGTGACGGTATTGGCCTGGATGATCTTGATACTGGTGATGACCCTTACATGGCCTTCATTCGCCGATGACACATCCAAAAACGGCAACAAGAACAGCCACGCGATCCGTGTGATGAGTTTCAACATTCGCTACGGGACCGCGCGGGACGGCGATAACGCATGGCCCAAGCGGCGGCAGTTCGTGGTGGATACCATCAAGGCGTTCAAGCCGGACGTGCTCGGCACACAGGAAACGCTGAAGTTTCAACGCGATTACCTCGCTGAGCAACTACCTGATTTCGGCGTCGTCGGCGTCGGGCGCGATGACGGTAAGGACCGTGGCGAAATGATGGCTGTCTACTACCGCAAGGCGCGCTTCGAGAAACTAGATGCAGGCCACTTCTGGCTCAGCGAAACACCGGATAAGGTCGGCAGCAAAAGCTGGGACAGCTCGCTGCCGCGCATGGTGACTTGGTTGAAGCTGGAAGACAAGAAAACCAGTAGAACGCTGGTATTCATGAACACGCACTTCGACCACCGTGGCCGCAAGGCGAGGTTGGAGTCGGCAAAACTGATCCGCCAGCGCGCCGCCAAGTGGACCGAGTCTGTGCCTGTCATCGTCACCGGTGATTTCAACAACGGCGAAGGCGCCCCGCCGTACAAGGCG
>JANQKH010000509.1 GCA_028281215.1 Phycisphaeraceae bacterium
GTACCGAAACTCAAACGCCGCCTGGTCCCGCACAATCAGCACAAACTCACCGGCATCCAACGCCGTGACCACGCTGGTCGTGAAGTCGAATGTCAGGCCGTTCTTGAAACGAACGAATGCGGTGTCCAACCGATCGGGGCCGGTATTTTGAAATTCGATGAATTCAAACAGTTGCGCATCGGCGAAGCCGGCGTTGATTTCATTCGTGGTCGGATCGTGCGGGTTGTAGTTCACTTCCGTGATGGAAAAGTTGGTCAGGTCGGCTGGTGTGTTGACGCGGAAGAAAGCGACGTCCTTGGCCGACCATCCGCCGACGTCGCGCGTGCGCACGGTGATGAATACATTTTCCGTCACGTCGATCGGCGCACCATCCCACAAGATGGCGGTTGGGCTGATCGCTCCGCCGGGCAGGCGCGGGTCGCTGCCGTCAAGAGTGAAATACACATCGCCCGCGCCGTGCTCATTGTTTAACACCACATCGAAACCGACGGGCACCGTGCCGCCATATTGGTTGAACGCGGGCGCGGCGATATCGGGATAGAGGTCGTCGTTCGTGTCCTTGAACTGTTGCAAGACGACATCGCTTCGTTGCGGCAGATAGTCGTTCAAGAGTCGTAGGCGTTCGGTTTCCCACTGGTCGTCGCGTGTGTAGAGTTCGTACGGCCCGTTGCGCCGATGAACATCCCTTCGATAATCGCCCCACCGCGCCGATTCGGCGACGACGGCGTCGCGGACCTGTTCGATGCGTTCGTTGTATTGCGCGATCACGGATGCAGAGGAAAGCACGCCGCCGTTGAAGAAATGTTTGTGCACGAGGTCGCCGAACAGGGCGCGGAAGTCGGCGTTTTGTCGCAGCGCCTGAAAGATTTCGCCGGGCGAGTTGTTGTTGTTCGCGCCGATGCGGTTGGTGCTCAAGCTTTTGAGCGAGTGCTCGGCGTCCCAACTGAAGAAATGGAACTGCCCACCGGGTTCACGTTTGCGTGCGGCGTACCAGTTGTGGTGCGGCCAATCGGTATTGCCCCCGTAGAAATTCAACATCATGTATTCGGCGAACTGTTCGACATTAAGGTATTGCTGGAGTTGCTGGTAGGCGGTATCGGACGACAGGCCACCGTTGACAATCGCCATCATCTGGTTCCAGGCAACGAGATCGCCGTCGATGGCTTCGTTGCTGTTGATGGCATCGTATTCTTCTTTTTCGCCGCCGAAGTAAGACGCGGCGAAGGGGGCGCTGGGTCGTTCCACGACGTTGTAGAGTCCCCAGTACATGCCGTTGAGGTAGAGGTGGACGTACGTGCCGTGCGACGCGACGCCTGACATTTGCAGTTGGAGATCGCGCATGAGTTGATCGCGCACGAACTGCGCCATGGTGCGTTGATCACCACCGGTGTGGTTGGCGTGGTGCCAGGTGAGGTTATACCCGGCGCGGAGGACGATGGTGTCGAAGGAGTCGGTCGCGTCGTCGCCGAAAATCGGCGCATTGAGTTTCGAGTCGCCGTACTGACTTTTGAAAAGAAGGCGCAGCGAGTGTTTGGGTGAATTGGAAGGCGTGCGACTCGCCCCGCCTTGGACGCGTACACCTGCGTCGATTTGAAATTCGAGTTCGCCTGTCGGGTCGATCCATTCGACCGACGTCGGGCGTTCCCAGTTGACACCGCTGCTTTGCGGGTTCTGATAGATGCCGTTCGTCTCGTCAAACAGATGCTCGAGGTCGGTCACCAGAGAAAGAGTCGGCAATGCGGTCAATGCGTCCGGTAAAACGGCTGCGTAGGCGGGATCCTGCGCGACTTCCGGGTCGATTTCATAGTCGGCCGGCAAGCCTGACCAGCTTGATGGGTATCCTGCCGGATTGTTGCCTTGCGTGATGACATCGTTGATGAACAGATAAGTTTGCGTGTCGACATTACTGGCGACAAAACCCTCTTTGAAGGCAAACGCGCGGAGCGTGGTGGTCGTGCTAATGATGATGGGTCCGGTGTAAACCGTGCCGTTGGTCTGCGTCGGTGTACTGCCGTCAATCGTATAGACGATGGTCGCGCCGGCCGTTTGCGTTTCGATCTCGACACTGAACGGCGTATCAAAAAATCCGCGATCGACACTAAACGTCGTGTCGGCGACGAAGTTGATCACACCGGCGTCGTTGTCCGCGCCGGGTGTGGACTGCGCGAAGAAGACTTCGTCGCCGAATTCATCGAGGCCATAGGAAATGTCCTGCTGCTGTTGCGGAAACGCCGGTGCGTATTCGTGCACAACCTGTCCGTTCGGCTTGGTGATCGCCAGGTATTCCCCGCCTGCGCTGAGTCGGTAATTGGTGTGCAGGTAACCGTTCTCATCAAGTTGCGGATCGGTGATGTTTTCATTGGAAGCAAGAATCACCAGGAATCCATTCGCTGCAATGGTCGTGCCGACGGGGATCGTCCACTTGGTCAAGTCATCTTCATCGTCGGTCAGGTGGAAGCCGCCAAGATCGAACGCCTGGTTGGTGAGATTTTCGATTTCGATCCAATCGGGAAAGATCGGATTACCGAAGGGATCGTTGACCGTCGGCCGAATGCGCGTGGACAACGTGGTCGCGTTCGACGCCATGAACTCGGAAATACGCACGGTCGGTGCGACGGGCGTGGTGAAGCTGAGTGTGTCGGGCGCCCAAGTGGTTCCCGCAGCATTGGCGGCCTGGCTTCGGTAAAAGTAAGTCGTGGTTTCGTTGAGGTTGGTGAGTGTTTCGAAGAACGGGCCAAACGTTTCGCCGACAACAAACTGCTGGTCCCACGCGCCGGCGTCGGTTCCGCCGTCGGTCGTACCGTAGTAGATGGTCACGCTTGGCGGATCGCCGCCGAGGTCGGTCACTTCGCCGCCGACATCCGCACGAAACGCCTGCACGTTGCTCGCCGGCGCATTGACAATCGCCGGCGGCGTGACGGGCAACGTGGTGAATGTTTCCGTGCTGCCTGACCACACCTCACCCGCCTGGTTCACAGCATGAACGCGATAGAAATATTGCGTGCCGAAGTTGAGGTTGCCGACGAAGGCGTCGAAACCGGCGCTTTGCGGACCGACGGGCACCGAAGCATCCCACACTACCGGATTTGTGCCGCCATCGGTTGTGCCGTAATACACGGTGATCGTCGGCGGATCGCCGCCGGTGTCGTCGACCTGTCCGACCAACTCCGCGGTGAACGCTTCGACTTCCGCAGCGGGCAAGGTGGACACCGTCGGCAACGAAAGCGTGCGCGTGGTGAATGACTCACTGCTGGGGGACCACGCTTCGCCGGCGCTGTTGCTGACGTGCGCGCGGTAAAAATACGTCGTGTCCTGTGCAAGGTTGTCGAGCAACGTGCTGAACGCGCCGGCTTGCGCGCCGAGGTTGACCGCATGCTGCCACGCACCGGCGTTCGTGCCTTGATCGGTTGTGCCATAGTAAAGCGTGACGGTTGGGTCTTCGTTGCCGGTGTCGGTCACGGCGCCGCGCGCGCCGGCGGTGAACGCTTCGACATTCGTCGCGATGTCGTTGGTCACGGCAGGTGGACTGACCGGCGTGTTTTGAATCAACCGAACGCCGTTGAGCGCATAACCTTTGCTACCGTCGGCGATACCGCTGCCAACGCCCGGCGTCGCGCCGGTGTATTGCTGGGACACGATCTGGAACACGCCGTCGCTTCCGGGGTCGATGTTCAACCATTGCGCCACATAACCTTGCCCGGGTTGATGGTTTTGTCCGGTCCAGATGGCGACCTGGTTTCCGGCGAGGCCTTCGGTAATCACACCGATGCCGGTGCTGTGCGCGTGGTCGAAACTATCTGCGCCGAAAATCGAAATGAGCGTCCATCGGTTGGTGTAGTTGTTGTTACCTCGGATGGCGGTGCCTGCGAACTCGTATCGCGCGTCTGCATTTAAACCGAAAAACTGATAGATGTACGAATCATTTTGAGACGCAACGACCTCGAGCGAATGTGGGTTGCCCGTGGTGAAATCGACAAACCCGTCGAAGATGGCCGCGGCGTCGGAGCCGGCGGGCGGTGTACCGCTACTGGAACGGAACGATACGCCGTTGGCGATCGTGGTCAGTGTGACGCCGGTGTCGGAGCCGTCGGCGATGTCCTTCAACAAACCTTCGGCGACGCCGTTGGCGGCATAGGTGGTCGTGTTGGGATGCGTCAACGTGTCCGGCGCGACGTCGTTGTACGCGATGAAATCAACCGCCGAAAGAAGCAACCGTGGTTCAAGCGGCAGCAATGACACAAAACCGCACGACGGGGCCGCGTGTTTGCAATGGGTTAGAAATGGGTGATTCCCTCTTTTCGACACCGGCTGCATTCTACCAGTTCAGAGAGAAAAGCGGGCCTATTCGCGCGTCAATCGCCGGGTGAATTGCAATTGAAGAAGTGATAACAATCACCATCAATGTGCCGTGACTGGCTCGGGGATCACGACAATGTTTCTTCCATGCCCGCACGCAGCCCACAACCGGCATACTTGACGTCCGCCTCCTCAATCCACCAGCCATACACGCACCGAGCGGTCCATGCTGCCCGATACCACGCGCTTGCCGTCTTTGCTCAGGTCCACGCCGAGCACGCTCAGGCGATGGTCCCGCCATGTGTGCGTCGGCTGATCTACCTGGCTCACGTGCCACACCTTGACCGTTTTGTCCTGACTACCGGTCACGATCGTTTTGCCATCATCGCTGATGGCGATGGCGTGCACGGGCTCGCTGTGGGCGCGGATGGAAACCAGCGCTTGCTCACCCGACTCGGCGTTCCATAGTTTGATCACACCGTTACGATCGCCCGAGGCGATGTATTTGCCGTTTGACGTCATCGCCACTGCATGCACGGGCGCATCGTGCCCGGTCAACGTTGCGATCGGCTGCCGACCTTTTTCGGTATCCCAAATCTTGATCGTCTGATCGTAACCGCAAGAGACCGCCGTCTTGCCGTCCGCGCTGATGTCCACGCCGTACACACTGGTGGTGTGCGCTTGAAACGTGCGCAGCGCGCGACCGCCCTTTTCCGCGTCCCAGATCTTCACCGATTCGTCCATGCTGCCCGACACGATCTTTTTTCCATCGTCACTGATCGCGACGGAAAAAACCGGCCGACTGTGACCGGTCAAGGTGAGCATCGCCTTGCCGCCCTTGTTCACATCCCACATCTTGATCGTCTCGTCCATGCTGCACGACACCAGCCGCGCGCCATCTTTGCTCAGCGCCACGGCATACACGCCCCACTTGTGTCCCTTGAGCACCATAACCGGCTGACCGCCCTTCTCGGCGTCCCAAATCCGAATCGTCTTGTCCTCGCCGGCCGAAACGATGCGCTTGCCGTCAGCGCTGAACTTCACCGTGCGCACGAAGTAATCGTGGCCGGTGAATGTGGGGACGTTCTGATCAACATCATCCGCAGCGGGCGCACTCGGCACGGCAAACATCATCAGTACGGTGCCCAGCATGAACAAACACAACCTGGGATCGAAGCAAATCATGAACAATTCCTAGGTTAGGATTCAGGGTCACAAATATGGAACGGGAATACTTGGCCAGTGATCATACAGTGATGTCCTGATGTCGGTCTGGATCTGCCGGGATACGAACGGAATCCAAAGCAAACGCGGCCGGCTAACCCAAGCTTACTCAACTGTATGTTGGCGGAAAAATCCCTCGCTTGCCATTCATACTCGTATTTTGTTTGCATATCAGGTATAATGATCCTTTCCCGCGCGATCGGTGTGGGCATTTCCTGAACCGGAAGTTTTATTGTTGTTCTTTTTGGTGAATAAGTGCGGACGTACAAGGCATCATGGCGGAAACCTGGTGCCCAGTGAGGATGGAGCATCGAAATTGCACCAAGAACAGAGGGAAATTCCGCCACAGGGCTCGCGCGGCGCTGCGCTACCACCGGAGTGCTGCGTAACGATGTTTGTGCGCGCGGGCGTCGTCCAATCGTGTCCGCTGGACATGTCCGGACACGTTCCGGACATGATTCCGGACATCGAAACCGGCGGTTTGGGGCGAAAAACGGAGGCCGGACGTCCGGACATTCTGGCCGGACATGACGTTAACCTGTTTCATGGAAGCACGTTAGATGCAGAATCTGGACGCTTAAGGTACCCCCTATGTCCGGACATGTACGTTTGTGCGCGCTGCGGGCTGATCGACAGTTGGGCCGGGCGGTCGATCGGGCCGGTTATGATGGCCCGCGTTCGCTGTGCCGTCCGCGCGGCGGGCCCCAATGATGAATCTTCAAGGAGCATGACCGTGACGTATTCCTTCACGCGCTGGATGTTCGCACTGGCTTTGGTGTGGACACTGATCTTGGGTTTGCAAGCCGAGGCCGCACCGACCGCCGCCACTGCCCCAACCACCAAAACTATCAAAGCCGCAGTGAAGCCGAACGTCGTGTTGATCTATGGCGACGATGTGGGCTACGCCGACCTCGGTGTGTACGGCTCGAAGTTGATTCGGACACCGCACCTGGACCGGTTGGCCAAGGAAGGCTTGCGGTTCACGGATGGTCATTGCTCGGCGGCAACGTGCACGCCTTCGCGATTTTCCCTGCTGACGGGAATTCACGGTTTTCGTCACGGCGTGCGGATCCTGCCGCCAAACGCGCGGTTGCTGGTGCCGACGGACAAACTCACGTTGCCTAAGGTGTTCAAGAAGGCGGGCTACAAAACCGGCATCGTCGGCAAGTGGCATCTTGGGTTGGGCGAAAAGGGCAAGGACGTGAATTGGAACGGTGAGGTGAAGCCGGGGCCGATCGAGGTGGGATTCGACTATTCGTTCCTGTTGCCTTCGACGAACGATCGTGTTCCCTGTGTTTACCTTGAAAACTATCGCGTGGTGAATCACGATCCGAACGATCCGATTCACGTCGGCAGCCGCATCGGGCCGGACAAGCGGAGCACGGTGTATCCGGACGGCAAGACGAACCGCGCGGCGATGACGTATTACGAAAGTTCGCACGGGCACAACAACAGTGTGATCAACGGCGTCGGTCGCATCGGTTACATGGCGGGCGGCAAGAAGGCGCTGTGGGACGACGAAACCATGGCGGACGTGTTTGTCGAACAGTCGAAGAAATTCATTGCCAAGCACAAAGACGAGCCGTTCTTTTTGTTTTTCAGTTCACAGGACATTCACGTGCCGCGCATGCCGCACCCGCGTTTCAAGGGCAAGAGCAAGTTGAGTTACCGCGGCGACGCGATGGTCCAACTCGACTGGTGCGCCGGCGAGATCATGAAAACGCTCGACAAGCACGGGTTAACGGAAAACACGATTGTGATTTTCTCCAGTGACAACGGGCCGGTGTATGACGACGGCTACAAGGACGGCACGACGATCAAACCGCGCAGCGGCGAGGTGGACCGCGGGCATGACGGATCGGGACCGTACAGCGGCGGGAAATATCAGATTTTGGAAGGCGGGACGCGCGTGCCGTTCATTGTGCGCTGGCCGGCGCGGATCAAGCCCGGCGTGTCGGACGCGCTGGTAAGCCAGATTGATTTCGTTGCTTCGTTCGCGGCGATGCACGGCATCGATATCCCGAAAGACGATGCGATCGACAGCCAGAACGTGCTCAAGGCGTTGCTCGGCGACGACAAGGTCGGCAACACATACATCATCGAAGAGGCGGGCGGCCTGGCGGTGCGCAAGGGCGACTGGAAGTTTGTCGCTGGCGGCGGCAAGCGGAACAACAAAGGAAAACAAGGCAAGCAGAACAAACAAGCCAAGCCTGCGCCGGGCAAGCTTTATAACCTCAAATCAGACATCGGCGAGAAGGTCGACGTGGCGAGCAAGCATCCGGACGTGGCCAAAGCATTGTCCGAATTCATCAAGCGCACGCGCATGACGGGCTTGCGGCATCAGGATTTTTAAAAAACCGAACTATCGGCCGAGCACATCATCGCGCGTGGATTCGAGTAACGTGCCGATCTCCTGGATCAGTTCGTCGGGCACGTTCAGTTCGTTAAGGGTGGCGACGAGGTTTTCGGCGACGGCGTTGAAGTGGTCGTCGTTGAGGCCCTTGGCAACGAGGTGGGCATGCCCGTCCCGCATGTCCTTGCCGGAATATTTCACAGGCGCGCCGAACGCGAATGCGAGGAACGCCTTCTGTTTGCCGCGCTGCTTGTCCATGTCAACGCCTTCGAACCAGAAGTTGATTCGATCGTCGGCGAGCACCTTCTGGTAGAAAATGTCGACAGCGGCGTCCAGCGCATCTTTGCCACCGATCCGTTCGTACAACGTGCTTTCACTCATGGTGTTCCTTTCGGCAAACCTCAAACTGCCCCGCCAAATAGAGTTGGCCATGATAGGGACACCGATATCGGGGCCGGCACCGGGTTGCCGACTAAGGGAATCCCCGACGTGTCCGGAAGTCGAACGTTAGCGGAACGAGGCGAATCAAGTTGGCCGCAACTGTTCCAGCCGACCGCTCGCTGAGGAAAATTTGTCCGTCTCGACGCCCATGCGTTGCAACATCGATACAAACACATTCGCCAGCGGCGGTGCGGTCTTGGGATCAAACGCCAGATGCCCCGCATGCTTGAACCCGCCGCCGGCCAGAAGCACGGGCAGGTTGCGATTGTGGTGCGATGATGCGTCGCCGAGATTAGAACCGAAGAAGACCATTGTCTTGTCAAGCAGATTGGAGTCGCCTTCCTTGTTGTCCTTCAATCGTTTGAGCAGACCGGCCAGGGCATCCATTTGGGCGATCTCGATCAGCTTGAGTTGCTCAATCTTCTTCGGATCCTTGCCGTGATGGGAAAGGTTATGCCAACCCTGATCGACGCCCTCAATCGGCGGCGGCGTGTTGGTCGCGCCGATGAACAGCGTGATCAACCGCGTCGAATCGGTTTGGAATGCCAGGTGCGCCAGGTCGAACATCAGGTTCGTACGGCCGATGAAATCTGCTTTGTCGTCAATATCCCGCGGCGGTTTGGCGTTGACCTTCGGCTTCGGCTTGACGGTCCATTGCTCGGCCTTGTGCAGTCTGCCTTCCAACTCGCGCACCGAATTGAAATACTGATCCAACGTTTTCTGGTCCGTCTTGCCGAGTTTGCGCTGCATGTCCTTCGCCTGTTGCGAGACGATGTCCATGATCGATTGCCCGTCCTGCAACCGCGCGACCTGCTTCTTGATCTCCTCCGGCGAACCGTCAAGGAACAACCGGGCGAACACTTCCGACGGCTTGCCTTCCGCGGGAATCTCCACGCCGCCGCGCGTCCACGACATGCTGCGGCTGTACGACGTCGACAGCGCGAGGTAACTGAAC
>JANQKH010000530.1 GCA_028281215.1 Phycisphaeraceae bacterium
CTTCGCCGCGCTGTCCGTCACGGTTGGCAAACGCTGGACATGAAACAACCATTCCTGCACAAACTCGTACCAACCGTGGTTGACGCGATGGGCGATGCGTTTCCTGAGTTGAAGGAACACACTGCCAAGGTGATGGCTGAGATCAAAGATGAAGAGGAATCGTTCGGGCGAACACTCGAGCGCGGCATCGCATTGTTCAATGAAGCGGCCGACGAAGCCAAAGACAACACCATTGCGGCCGAGCAGGCTTTCAAACTGCACGACACTTTCGGCTTCCCGATCGACCTGACGGAAATCATGGCTGAAGAACGCGGCATGTCCGTGGACATCGCCGGCTACAAGGAGTTGATGGAGCGCGCCA
Organism: Phycisphaeraceae bacterium; assembly: GCA_028281215.1. Lineage (GTDB taxonomy): Bacteria > Planctomycetota > Phycisphaerae > Phycisphaerales > Phycisphaeraceae > JANQKH01. Next base: position 362 of record JANQKH010000530.1, read on the forward strand.
AGGAATTGGCGCGCGAAGCCGGCGGCAGCAAGGTGTCGGGACAGGCGTTGCTCGAAATCGTGCAAAAAGAAAACCCGCCGACGACGGAATTCGTGGGTTATGACAAGGCCGAGTTGCAGGCGAACGAGCCGGTGCAACTCTACCGCATCGTCGGTGACGGCTACAAGATAGTAGACGCCGCCGAACCGGGTGATGAATGTGTGCTCGTCGCGAAGGAAACGCCGTTCTACGCCGAGGCCGGCGGCCAGGTCGGCGACACCGGTTTCATCGGTGATAAGGAAGGCGACGCTTTCCGCGTGCTCAACACCCAACGCGTCGGGGAGACCATCTTCCACGTCGGCGTCGTGGAGGAAGGCACATTTGATGCCTCGGACGACACGGACAACAAGCTGACGTTCCGCGTCGACCACGATCGCCGCCGCGTCATCATGGCCAACCACACCGCGACCCATATCATGAACCACAAGCTCCGCGCGATTCTTGGCGATCACGTGCAGCAAAAGGGTTCACTGGTCGACGAGGAGAAAACGCGCTTCGACTTCTCGCACAACACTTCGGTGACTGAACAAGAAATCGAGCAGATCGAAACGCATGTGAACCACGACATCGCAGCCGACCTACCCGTGCATTACGACTACGCGCCGCAGGAAGACGCACTGAAGATCAACAGCCTCCGCGCGGTGTTCGGCGAAAAGTATCCGCCAACCGTGCGCGTTGTCTCCATCGGTCCTCCGGTAGAGGAACTGCTGAAAGACCCGGACACCAAGGAGTGGATGAACTACTCCATCGAATTCTGCGGCGGCACGCACCTTGCCAAAACCGGCGATGCCGAGGGCTTCGTCGTCGTCAACGAAGAAGGTATCGCCAAAGGCGTGCGGCGAATCACCGCGATCACCGGCAAGACCGCCCACAAGGCCCAAGCCGAGGCGGACATGCTGCTCAACCGCGTCAACATGCTTCAAGACGCGCCAGCGGAACAGTTGGAAAACAGCGTCGCGGAACTGACCACCGCGATCGAAGGCGCGACCTTGCCCTACCTGACCAAGCACAAGATCCAGGCTGGCATCGCCGCACTGGGTGAACGGGTCAAAGAACACCGCAAGGAACTCGCCAAAGCGGCGTCGGGCAACGTCGTCGAGACCGCCCGCGCGATCGCCGACGCGCAGAGCGGCTCCATCATCATCGCCAACGTCGTAGGCGCCGATGCCAAAACACTGCGCGACGCGATGGATGTCATCCGCAAGAAACACCCCGAGTCCGCCCTGCTTCTCGGCGCTGCGACCGGCGACAAATGCGCATTTCTCGCCGCCGTACCGAAACCGCTGATCGACAAGGGTCTGAAAGCCGGCGACTGGGTGCGTGAAGTGGCGAAAGCGGCCGGCGGTGGCGGCGGCGGTCGACCCGACATGGCACAAGCCGGCGGGAAAGACGCGGCGAAAA
>JANQKH010000533.1 GCA_028281215.1 Phycisphaeraceae bacterium
ATGTCGATCTCGGCGCCGATGCCGCTGAACGTGCCGCGGACCGCCTTGTCAAAGCCGGCCAATTCTTCGGGCGCCAGGTACACGGTGTAGGGATCGCCAAGCGACTCGACCATCGCGCGGACGGCGGCCTCGGCCATTTTCTTCTCGTCCGGGACCTCGACGTATTCACGCACCAGTTCGTGGCGGACATCGACCAGCAGGTCCAACTGCGAAAACGCATCAAACGCGCCGTTTTTCCACGCCAGCGTTTGAACCACAATGTTCGCCACCAGCAGCGCGGCGAGGACGACGGGTAAAGAACGGTTTTTCATGGTGCGTCACCTTCCGAATGGATGATTCGATCAATATTGTAGGGGTTCACGATCGCGAGGGGAAGGATGTGGAGGGCCGGGACACCGCAAAATACATTTCATTGGTATGTGTGTCATGGCTGGCTTGCCCAGCCGTGGAGTTGCAGTGAAACCGCACGGCTGGGCAAGCCAGCCATGGCACAACGTTCGTGATAGAAAACGAATTGTCCGGATGCAGCCGCCACTGTCCAAACTAAACCGCCGCCGATCGAATCGGTCGTGGGACGATTGTAAAAAGATGGAAGTTGCGGATCGTGATTGGATTATTCAGCGCCGCTTGGATTCCCACTCCGCCTTGCGGCGAAGTTTTTCCGCCAGCCGTTCCTCGGCGGCTTCCTGAAGGGCTTTGAGGCGCACCAGTTCGAGTTTGTTCCGCTCGATCTTTTCGGTATCGGGCGGATCAGATCGTCCGAGGTTGGTGATGCGTTTTTCCAGCCGCTCCTGTGATTCGATCAGCGAAGCGATTTTCGCTTCAAGCTTTTCGATGTTCATCAGGCGGATTTTCGCCAGAGAAGGTGACGGCTCGCCCAGCAGCATGGGGTAGTCGGGTTGTCCGCCGCGACCGCGCCCACCGGGTCCGCCGGGACGACGACCGCCGCCACCGCCACGTCGTGGTCCGCCTCTGCCGCGTCGCGGCCCGCCTCGCCGGGGGCCTCTGCCTTCATGTCGATGTTCCATTGGCATAGCTTACACCGAACGATCGATTCCCGCTTTGCTCATTTGAAACCAACCATGAGGCACACGTGGGAGGGTGTTCAGGCCACCAGATCGAACAGCAACGCCTTCCATCGCGGCACATCGATCGCCCAGCAGATGTCAATCGGTTCGGCCGTTGGGTGGGTGTCGGACCAGCGGCCTCGATTGCGGTCGTCACCGCTCACGTTGAGCCGATCGACGACGGTCATGCCGCGCGTCAGTTCACTTTGCGTTTCCACCATGACGCGATGGCTCGACCGGCTTGTGCAGATCGATGGGTTGATCGCCACCGCCATCGCGATCGGATCGGGCAGGGGGATGCCGACCTCGCCGGACTGCTCGGCGTTGGCTTCGATCGAACGCCGATTGCAGTCGACGGTGAAGTGGGACAAGGGGGTGTCAATCGCGCGAAGTTTGGCGATGTCCGACGCGTTGAGGTTTGCTTCACCGCGGCTGAGTTCCCAGCCGACCATTTCAATCTTCATACCGCTGATAAAGACCATCTGTGCGGCTTCGGGATCGCACCAGATGTTGTATTCCGCCGCCGGCGTGACGTTGCCTTCCGTGCAGGCCGCGCCACCCATGACCACGCATCGGCTGATGTTTTGAACCATGTCCGGCGCTTGCGCGATCGCCATCGCCATGTTCGTTAGCGGACCGAGCGTGACGACTTCGATGCCGGGATGTTGACGGACGGTGCGGATGATGGCGTCGACGGCGTGCGTGGTTTCCGCCGCGCGCTGCGACGGTTGATAGTCATGGCCGCCCATGCCGTCGTCGCCGTGAAACCATGAGGCGTCGACGGCTTGTCGAACGAGCGGCCGATCAGCGCCGGCAAAAACCGGGACATCTCGGTCACAAAGTTCGACGGTATACAACGCATTGGTCAATCCGCGCGGCAGGGCAACGTTACCGGCGACAACGGTGATTGCTTTGACATCAAGATCCGGATGCCGCAGCGCCATCGCCAGCGCGACCGCATCGTCTGAAGCGGTGTCAGTATCGATCAATATAGCGCGGGGTGGGGTGGAACTGGACGGCATGGGCGGCATGTTGATCGATCCCACACGCTCTCGCAACATGCGTGTCATGCGGTCAACACGGAAATCGCAAACGATGCGAATGCGATCAACAGCCCAACGCCGAGCACACTGGCGATCACAAACGCCACAATACCCAGGCTCCGCTGGCGCTGTTCATCAAATTGTTGGAACTTGGACATGTTCCTTGCCCTTCTCTGGCAACGGCGAACGCCGATTGCACTGTCCAAACGGTTTGCCCCAATGTCACATGTCTGAGCCGGTCAAATTATAATGAATCGATGTGCTTGGAGAAAGACTTTTTTCGGCCTGCTGGTTGAGCGGTGACCCGTGCATTTGCCCTGGCCGATCATCCAGACCCAACCTGCGGACTCACATGATGCTCACGCCATTGAATCGATTGTTTGCCATGACGATTTTTTGTGGTTGCCTTGTTCCATCAGTGCAGGCGAACGAAAAGGAGTTCGTCAGTCTGTTCGACGGCAAGAGTCTCGATGGTTGGAAACACCAGCCGGGGGCGTGGGAAGTCAAGGACGGCGCGATCAGTTGCACGGGCCAATCGAAAGGCAAGAACTGGATCATCTGGAAAGGCGGGCAGCCGGCCGACTTTGAACTGCGGCTTCAATTCAAATGGATTAAAGGCAACTCCGGCGTGCAGGTTCGCAGCCATGAGACCAAGCCGTTTTTCGTGCGCGGCTATCAGGTGGAAGTGGCGGAACAGAAAGTCATGGGGCTGTGGCATCATTCGCTCGCCCCGGCCAAGTACCGCAGCACGCTCGCGCTGGCCGGTCAACAGACACATTTCGCCGCCGACGGCAAAAAGAAGATCACCCAAGTCGCCGATGCGGACAAAATCAAAGCCGTTTACAAAGAGGGCGACTGGAACGACTTGGCCATCATCGCCCGCGGCGCCCGCATCACCCAAATCATCAACGGCGTCACCTTCAGTGAAGTTACCGACCAGGACAAGCAACACAGCTACGGCAAAGGTCTGATCGCCTTGCAGGATCACGGTCGGGGGTGCGCAGTGATGTTCAAGCACATTCGATTACGCACGTTTGACTAACGGATGTGCTATCGCTTTGGGGCTGAATAGATGGGGGTTTCACAAGAATCCGCCTCGGGTTATAATTTTTCTCAGTACAGTTTGTTCTGAACTGAAACTGGGTTGAGCCATGTCTAAATCCACATGCATTTGTTATTGTCGGCGGGCATTCACCGTGCCTGAATTGCTTGCGGTGATTGCGTTGATCGTGATCATCATTTCAATTCTGCTGCCGTCGGTCGGCAAAGGTCGGGAGCATGGTCACGCGGCGGTGTGCAAATCGAATCTCCATCAATTGCGCATCGCGTTACAGGGCACCAAGGGCCTTACGCCGCATACCCGTCTGCCGCAGCCCGGCGTGTGGACCAGCTACGCTGCGAACAACGGCGGCGGGCAGGTCATGACTTGTCCCATCGATGAATTCCACCACATGGGCGCCGGCGGACTCGATGACTTGCGCGTCATTCAATGGGAACACTCCGGTCATCCGGACAATGGACATGTGACCAGCACGATGATGAACGACATCATCAGTGGCGAGAACCTGCCCGACCCGCAGATTTCATGGTTCCGCAACGATGCGGTCCATCGCGGCGGACAACTCGACGGCGAAGCAGACCTGATGGGACAGATCGGCGTGTCTGACTGGTCGCAACTGGAAAACGGGCAGATCGCGGTGTCCATTGACTGGAGCGGACGGTTTCTGATCGACACCAATGAGAACATGATCCGCGTCTTTGACAAATGGCAGGGCAACGCCAATGGCGGCGGCAGTCGACACTTTTTCTATGACGCCGCCGGCGAAGTGCTGGAAATCGGCGGCGGCAGACATTCGCATACCAACAACCTTTCGCATCAGGGTTACAACCCGCCGTTGGATTTCCCCGCCACCGGCACAGCCGTTAGCTTTGGGATGAATGTGTTGGTGCGCGATCTGAATTCCACCGGTGGGCAGGTGTTGTTGCTCGACTACGAAAAGTCGATCGTCAACGTCGGCGAGAACGGTTCGATCAACGATGACATGGACGAGATGTTCGCCGCCCGGCACTTCGGCAAAGCCAATGTGATGCGCGTTGACGGCAGCATCGAACTGATGGCGCAATCTGAATTGGAAAACCAACCTGACCAGTGGATGCCCCGTCCATGAACGAACGTGTGAAATGGGGCATCGCCGGGGCGCTGTTGCTGTTTGCAATCGTCATTCTGCTTCGAGCCATGTTCGGCGGTCCTGACGTGGATGAACTGGCGGCGTCCGATGACGACAAGGATCGGCTTCGAGCTGTACTGATCCTTCAGGAGCGCGAGTCCGATGCGCCCGAACTGCTCGGCCGACTCGCCGGTGATCCCGTACCGCACGTGGCGATGCAGGCCGTCACCGCCATGGGCCGGCATCGAACGGTCGATCATCGAAAGAAACTGCGCGAACTGATCGAAACCGTGCGAGATCCCGAAGTTCGCGGCGCGGCCGCCGCGGCGCTGGGGCACTATGAAAACACATCCGTCAGCGAACTCCAGGCGCTGATGCGTGAAGGGGAACACCCCGACGTCCGCGCCGGCGCTGCCAAAGGATTGGCGCGCAAAGCGAAACATGATCGCCGGTCAACCATTCCCGCGCTGCTCACGGCGTTACGCGATCACGATCCTGGCGTCCGCATCTGGGCGATCACCGGGATTTACAACGTCAGCGGCCACCAGTTCCCCGGCTATGACGCCGCCAAAGACCCGCGCGAGATGGTGCACGTCATCCAGTTCATTGAAAACAAACTGCGGGAAAAAGGGTTGTATTGAGGGGGTATTCACTCAGCGCTTGATGCGGGCACTGCCGCCGCCAGCGACGTGCTGTAGTTCGTCGAGCGTGATTTGGCTCGTGTCGCCGCGCGTGGACATCAACAGCGCGCCGTGCGCCACGCCGAGGTTGACACATTGCTGGGGGGCTTCGTCGTTCAGGAAACCGTAGGTGAAACCTGAGGCGAATCCGTCGCCACCACCGACGCGGTCCTCGATTTCCAGTCCGGGGAAGTCGAGGCCGTCGTAGAACTCACCATCACCATTGCTGCCGTGCCACATGATGGCGGACCAGTCGTTGATCAGCGCTGTCTTCACGCCGCGCAGGGTGGTGCCGACAACTTTGATGTTCGGGTAATCCTTCACCACGCGCTCGACCATCGTTTTGAATGCGGTCGTGTCCAGTTTGTCGGTCGATTCGATGTCCACGCCTTCGACCTCGTAGCCAAGCACTTTTTCAAAGTCCTCTTCGTTGCCGATCAGGCAGTCAATGTAAGGCACAAGCGGTTTGGTCGTGGCGATTGCTTCGTCACTGGACCAGAGTTTGGAGCGGAAGTTCAGGTCGTAACTGACGATCGTGCCGGCTTCATGCGCTGCCTTGACCGCCTCGGCGACGACCTGTCGCGTCGACTCGCTGAGCGCCGCGAAAATGCCGCCGGTATGAAGCCAGCGCACGCCGCGCTCGACGAACAGTCGTTTCCAGTCAACATCACCCGGTTGCATGCCGGACGTGGCAGTGTGACCGCGGTCATATAGCGTCACCGCGCCGCGTTTCGACGTGCCGACCTCGGTGAAGTTCAAACCAATACGGTTCTGCGCGCCGACGCCGTCATACTTTCGTTCGACGACATGTGACACATCCATA
>JANQKH010000557.1 GCA_028281215.1 Phycisphaeraceae bacterium
CGAGACCGTATTCGACCGAATGTTTGCTGAACGGCAACTTGTTCGGCTTGCGGATCGGCACAAAACCGGCGGACAACGCCTGTGCGACGGCCGTCCCGAAGATGAAACCGCGGCTCTCGGCGCCGCAGACCATGTCGATCCCCTTCCCGCGAAACGGACTGGCCATCAATTCCACCGCCATCGCCAAGCCGGCCGGGTCACGCAAGAGTGGCGTGATATCCTTAAAAAGAATCCCCTCCTTCGGCCAGTTATCAATGTCACGAATCAACGCTTCCAGTTCAAGCATGGCTGCACTCCTTGAAGCGCGTGTTGTATCACGAATCTTTGAGGCGTGCGTGCGTAACGGGTTTCCGAGGGGAACAACGAGGACACCGAGCTTGATTGAGATGGGTGAGGGGGGGGGGGAATGGGGTGAATCAGGTATGTCGGACGCGACCATTCAAGACGAGCGAACAGATCACAGAAACGCCTGAATCTGTTTCCACCAATAACCCATTCTTTCTCATCCTCCTCATCCCCAGTCGGTGGCCTCGGTGTTCCTCCCAAATGAAAAGTTCGGGACAACGCCTATCATTCGCCCATGCTGGACGGACTCGACAAAGACGTGTTCGACGAAACGCTGCACCATGCACGGCAGCGGTTACTCGATGAACGCAACGAACACGGCTGGTGGACGGGCGAACTGTCCAGCAGTGCGCTATCGACCGCGACGGCGATCACCGCGCTGAGGTTGATCGATCGGGCCAACGGCGACACGCAACACGCCGACATAATCCAACACGGCACGCAGTGGCTCATCGACAACCAGAACGATGACGGTGGCTGGGGTGACACCGACAAATCGTTCAGCAACATCAGCACCACGATGCTTTGCTGGGCGGCGTTGGGAGATTTCGGATTTCGGATTGCGGATTTCGGATTGAACAGTGACAACTCGAATGCCAGCGACAACCAGAACGGCGATGCTTCCACGTTTAGGGGGCGATCGAAAATCACCGCGCCTGCCATCGAAAAATGTGAACAGTGGCTCACCAACCACGCCGGCTCGCTCGAAATCCCCGACCTCGTCAAAGCCGTCATGGAACGCTACGGCAAAGACCGCACCTTCAGCGTGCCGATTCTCACGATGTGTGCGCTCTGCGGAAGGCTAGGTGACCCGCAGGATCGCGCGACGTGGAAGTGGGTGAAGCAGTTGCCGTTCGAGTTGGCCGCCCTGCCCCAGAGTTGGTTCAACAAAGTGAACCTGCAAGTGGTCAGTTACGCCCTGCCCGCACTGATTGCCATTGGGCTGGTCAGGCACCACCACCGCCCGACATGGAACCCAATCACACGACTGTGTCGGGCAATGGCAAAAAAGAAAACCCTCCGCCGACTCGAAGCGATCCAACCGCCGAACGGCGGCTTTCTGGAAGCGACGCCGTTGACGAGTTTCGTGACGATGTCACTAGCCGCTTGCGGCTTAGCCCAGCACACCGTTTCGCAACGCGGCGTCACCTTCATCAAAAAGAGCATGCGCGACGACGGCAGTTGGCCGATCGATACGAACCTGGCGACGTGGGTGACGACGTTGAGTGTGAACGCGCTGGCCGTCGGCGGCAGGTTGAATGAACACCTGAACGAAAGCGAACGCGCCACCATTCGCGACTGGCTTCTCGACCAGCAATACACCGAAGTCCATCCCTACACCGGCGCGAAACCCGGCGGCTGGGCGTGGACGGATTTACCCGGCGGCGTGCCGGACGCGGATGATACGAGTGGTGCGGTGTTGGCGCTGATCCAATTGGATAATGACGACGCCATCATCGGACCCGCCGTCACGACTGCCGGCGGCTGGTTGATGTCATTACAAAACCGCGATGGCGGCATTCCCACATTTTGCCGGGGATGGGGCCGCCTTCCGTTCGATCGAAGTTCAGCGGACATCTCCGCGCATGCCTCGCGCGCGCTTACCGAGTCGCCGCGCTTTTATTCGGCTGATGACCGCACCGCGACTAACTTGGAAGACTTGCCGGCTGAACACACGAAACTGCGCACCTCGTTCCGGTCATGCGTGAACTTTCTTCTGAACACCCAGCGCGACGACGGTTCATGGACGCCACTCTGGTTCGGAAACCAGCACGCGTCATCGGAAGTGAATCCGACCTACGGCACGGCGCAGGTGTTGAAAGCATTGCCAAAGATCAACTCTGAAGCGGACATATCGCCTTCGGGATCAGATTACCTGGCAGCGTCGCAGAACGACGACGGGGGTTGGGGCGGCGGGCAAGACACGCCATCGTCAATTGAAGAAACCGCGCTTGCCGTTGAAGCTTTGAGTTGGGGGTTGGACTCGGCTAAGCCGCATGCGGCTGACGACGTCGTCAAACGAGGTGTCCACTGGCTTATCGAACACACCCAACGCGGCACACAGTTTCCACCTTCGCCCATCGGGTTTTATTTCGCGAAGTTGTGGTATTACGAAAAACTGTACCCGATCATCTACACCGTCGCGGCGCTGGAGCGGATGGCGGTGTTGATTGAACGGGAGGAAGAAACAAAGGTGGGGAATGATGTCAATGACTGAACGACAAAAGGCAAAATGTTTAGCGGGCGATCGCCGATCGCTATCTGATGTGGCGTGGTGACGGGAAGCGGTGATCTACAATCGCCCGTTCAATAAATCCAAAATCCGAAATCAACTCACTCCCCATCTCGCGGCGGCGGCCCGTCCAGCGTTTCGCGGCATGCCTGAGCGAGCGTTTCGAGATGGCTGAAGAACTCGTCCCGTTTGTCCGCGGGCAGCGCGCCAAGCACTTCGGTCTGAAGATCAACGGCGATTTGTCGGGCCTTTTTATATTTGTTTTTGCCGGTCGCGGTGATGAGGATCCGGTTGGCGCGCTTGTCGGTTTCGTGCGGCTTACGTTCGACGACTTTGGCGGCTTCCATACGTTTGAGGAGGCTGGTGATGGTGTTCGGGTCGGACGCCATCTTGGCGCCAAGTTCGCGCTGGGTGGGCCAATCGGGGTCACACTCGGTGAGCCAACGGAGGATGGTGAACTGATCGGGCGTGATTTTCAAATGGGCGATTCTTCGGCGAAACGCCTGGTTGAGGCTGAACCACGCAAGTCGCAGGAGCGGGGGTAACCGCTTGCGGTCCGGATGATCCAAAGGTTTGCCGGCACTGGACTTGGACGATGCACCGGCGGCTTTTCCCGACGCCCGGCTTTTCCCCGACGCGGCTCTGTTGGTTTTTTTGCTTGCCTTGGTTTGCGACATGGTATACTGTGCGTGGCAGAATGATACGTGTAGGTACTAAACGATGAATCGATCCCAGCGCCCCGAATGGGGCGTTTGACGTATTGTAACGATCTGCCCGGCACGCGTACCGCCCGGCGATCAGCGGAATCCACCTTCGCGCTAGCGCGAAAACTCCACCACGGTTTCAGCAAAAGAGACAATCCCATGAGCATCGCAAGACTGTTGCTACTCACCTGCGTCTTCCTCGGCCTCGCCGGCCTGCCCGGTTGCGGCGGTAACGGCCACAAAGACCACGGGCACACGGACCACGGCCACAAAGATCACAGCCACAAGGACGAATCCAAGAAGAACGACGCGACGACCAAAGACGCCACATCGAAAGATGCTTCGTCAAAGGACAGCTCCAGCAAAGCGGGCAACAATGGCGATTCCACGCAGGGGTCCATACAGGGTTGGCCCAACTGGCGCGGCCCGCATCAGGCAGGCACCAGTGATCAGACCGGTCTGCCAGATAAAGCTGACGTCGAATCACCTCTATGGACGCTCGATATGCAGGGGCGCGGGTCGCCCGTCTTCTCGAACGGCAAGATGTACGCCATTGGCTACACCGGCGAGAAAGAAGACCTTACCGAGCACCTGCTTTGCCTGAACCCTGAAACGGGCGAAGAACACTGGCGACTATCAGTTCGCGACTTCCTCTCGGACATCATTTACAACCGTTACGCCATCGGCGCACCGACGGTTGATCCGGAAACCGGCAATATTTACTACCTCTCAACGCCGCGCGTGTTGTATTGCGTAGCGCCGGAAGGCAAAGTCGTTTGGAGCAACTCGCTCGTTGAACGCCACGGAATGAACACCTACCCGAACGGCCGAACGGGTTCACCCGCCATCGACGGTGACCTTTGCATCGTGCACGGCGTGAGCAATAACTGGGGCGCCGAAGGGCCGCCGCGCGACCGCTTCTTCGCATTCGACAAGAAAACCGGCGACCATGTCTGGACCAGCGCACCAGGCCAAGGGCCGCCCTTCCTGAAAGACAGCTCATTCAGTAATCCATACTTCGCATGGCTCGGCGACAAGCGTGTCTTCTATGCCGGCGACGGCAGCGGCAACGTCGTGTGCGTTAACGCCCGCACCGGTGAACAGGTCTGGCGTTATCGCTTCAGCTTCGGCGGTATCAACTCGTCCGTCGTCGTGCATGACGGTGCCGTGATTGCCGTGCACGGAAAAGAAGATGAGCAAAGCTCCGACCACGGCGGCCTCGTGAAACTGAACCCAGCAGCTGAAGGAACGAAGGACGCCACCGGCCTGACTGAAATCGCCAAGGATGCTGAAATCTGGCGAACCAAGCAAAATGTTCAAGGCAATCCGGACATTGTTGCATTTACCAGTTCGCCGGTCCTCAACGGCGACGATGTCTACCTGACCGTTGCAACGGGCGAGCTTGTTTGCATCGATGCCAAAACCGGCAAACGCAAATGGCACAAGAAGCTCTCCATTGGCCAGATCCATGCGTCGCCGCTGTTTGCTGACGGCAAGCTCTACGTTCCAATGAATGCGGGCGAGTTCTACATTTTGAAACCAACCGACACAGGTGTTGAAGAGCTCTCCAAAACCCAACTTCAGGGCAATTGCCTTGGGGCACCCGCTGTGTGGAACGGCAAGGTTTACGTCTTCACCAACGAGAAGTTTTACTGCTTCGGCGAGAAACGTGACAAGGATGAATCGCCTACGCGCACGCTGTGGAAGTGGAAGCCGAACAAAATTGGCGAGGCGACCGCGTTGCAAATCGTTCCCGGCGATGTGTTACTGCGACCGGGCGATACGGCTGACATCCACGTCCGCAAGATTGATGCGAATGGTCACGTCGTGGGTGAAGTGGATTCTGCCAACGTGAACTGGACCAAATTCATTCCGCCGACGGCGAAAGTGAAAGCGGAGATGGACGCCGCGTTCAACATGGCAGGCGACCTGATGGCGGGCCCCGACGCCAAACAGTCTGCTGGTGCCTGGAAAGGCACATACGAGGGACTGGCTGGCGTGACACGTGGTCGCGTGTTGGCCAAACTCCCATTTGAAGAGAATTTCGATGACTATGAATTGTCGGCCGAAAAACCGGATGGGACGAAGTTCGCCTATCCACCACTACCGTGGCCTAAGACACGATTTGTCTGGGAAGTTCGGGAAATCGAGGGCAACAAGGTTCTCGTCAAGACGTTGGATAGACTCATCCTGCAACGCATGCTCAGTTTCATCGGCCACCCCGATATGAGGAACTACACCTTCCAGGCTGATCTGCGCAGCGACGGAAACCGTCGACTGATGTCCGACGTGGGCATCATTAACCAGCGTTACGTCATCACGCTCAAGGGCAATCACCAGCAGGTGGAGGTCAACTCCAACCACGAACGCCTGAAGGTTTCCGTGCCGTTCCAACTGAAGCAGAAAGTCTGGTACACCGTAAAATCGCGCGTGGATATTGATGACAAGGGCGACGGCGTCGTTCGCGCCAAAGTGTGGCGTAAAGGCGAGGAAGAGCCCGATGCGTGGACCATCGAAGTACCCCACGTTGGTGCCCATACGCATGGCGCACCCGGCCTGTTTGGCTTTACGATTAACACCCAGATAGCGACCTACGTCGACAACATCAAAATCACGCCGAACGATTGATTCAGCAGGAAATGCAGTAATCGCGAATTCGACGTATGTATATTGATTGTCAAGAAATTGGAATCCGAAAACGGAGCTCAACTATGAAACGACATGCCATTAGTTTCCTTTGCGTGATCGCGCTGGTCTCTAGCGTCAACGCCCAAGACTGGCCTCAGTGGGGTCGTGACAAGTCAAAAAATATGATCGCCCCCGACGCGAAGAACGTTCCCGCCAAATGGGAAGCGGGTGAAATCGGCGATGACGGTAAGATCGACTTCAAGACCACCAAGAACGTCAAGTGGGTCGCCAAGTTAGGGTCGCAAAGCTACGGCAACGTGACCGTCGCCAACGGGCGTGTCTACATCGGCACGAACAATGACGCTCCACGCGACAAACGATTCAAGGGCGACCACAGTGTCGTTTACTGCC
>JANQKH010000668.1 GCA_028281215.1 Phycisphaeraceae bacterium
ACGTTGTTCGGTGCGATCAGGCAGTCGCGCGGGTCTTCGCGTGTGGGTGTGGCGGCGACGATAAGACCACGCGTACCCCGCGCGGGCAGGGCTTTCAAACTGGGAACGGCCAGGTCAGCTCGCTGGTCGAGCAACTCACGTTCGATCGCTTTGGCAAACAGCCCTTTGCCGCCGGAGTCGGCGAGCGCGACATCGGCGCGCTGGTCGCCTTCCGATTCGATCCAGCGGAATTCGATGTGCACTTTGGGATGAAGCCGTTTCAGTGCCTGTCCGACCCACTCCGTCTGGATCCGCGCGAGACGGCTCCTGCGAGAGGCAATGATCAAAGGACGAAGGCTGCGACGCAATTGAACGCTCCTGTGAGGGGCATTACTATAACTGCCGATCGCATACCTGTGGGATGTGTCGCGCCGAGGGCGGGAAAACAAATATGAATCACGCGACGAAGACAATTGCATTGACGGGCGCGACGGGTTTTGTCGGTCGCCATGTGCTGCCGATGTTGGTCGAGCAGGGTTATGAAGTGCGCGTGTTGGTCCGCGACGGCAGTCGATTGGCGACCAGCGCGTCGACCATTCACAAAGTGCACGGTGATCTGTTTGATGCCGACGCGTTGTTGACGCTAGTTGACGGCGCAGATGCGGTGATCCATCTGGTAGGCATCATCATGGAAGACCGTCGCCGAGGCCAGACGTTTCAGCGCGTGCACACGTCGGCTACGATCAACCTGTTGGAGGCGGCGAAGCTGTCCGGTTCGGTCAAGCGATGGATTCACATGTCGGCGTTGGGGGTTCGGCCTCACGCGGCGTCGCAATACCATGCCACCAAATGGGAAGCGGAACAAGCGTTGCGCCGCAGTGGGTTGAATTTCACGGTATTCCGGCCTTCGATTATTCACGGCGTGGATGGTGAGTTCATGCAGATGGTCAAGGCGTTCTGGTGCAAGCTGTTTCCGCCGTTCGTGCCATACTTTGGCGCGGGCCCGTTCGGTTTGGGCGGTGCGGGGCAGTTGCAACCGGTGTGGGTGGACGACGTGGCGCGGTGTTTTGTGGATGCGCTCGACAACAAACGGTCGGAAGGCGAAACCTATCCCATGGGCGGCCCCGGCCGCTACACGTGGCCCGACCTGTATCGAACGGTGAAGGAGCATCTGGACTGTGCCAAGAACAAACCGGTCGTGGCGATTCCGGCTTGGAAGGCGAAGATCCTGGCGGCGCTGCCGGGCACGCCGTTCAATGTTGATCAGGTGATCATGAGTCAGGAAGAGTCGACGTGCGACACGAAGAAGGTCGAGCAGGATTTCGGCATCACGCTTGCGTCGTTTGAAGAGAAGTTGGCGGACTATGCCGCACGGATCGAGTAGCCTACGATTGTCGGACGGATCATTTCCCACTTGGCGCCATCCCGACCTGTTTGTATTGCGAGGTGCACATGCGCTTGTTCGTTGGATTGATCGCGGGTTGTCTGTTGTGTGGATTGCCGGGATGCGGCGGGGAGTCTGTCGAAGGCGATCTGCCTGACTTTGCTCCGCGAAGGCCCAATCTGTCCGTGAAAGGCGCACCGATCGGCGATCAGCGTGCGTATGCGAAAGGGATTCGTGAACTGGGCGCCAAACTCTATTGGCAACTCGATGGCAAAAAGGCGAACGTAGTGTTTTCTCCGTTCGGTGTGCACGCATCGATTGCGGTGTTGACGCATGGGATGGAACGCGCCGCCCGTGACCGCGTCCGCGAGGTGCTCGACGCGGATCTGCCGAAGGTTCGGTTTGAAAGCGCCTATTCAAGCCTGTTGCATCGAATGGATCAGGACAGTGACGCGTTGAATTACTTCCACGCCGGTACCGCGCTGTGGTTGCAGGATGGATTGACCTTCAAGGAGTCGTTCCTTCGATGCGTGGTCGATTTTCATGCGCAACAGTTGTACGCCAGCGACTTTGTCGGTGATGCCGATCAAGTCGTTGATGATATGAACGAATGGGCGAGTCAGCAGACCGGTGGGTGGATCAACCCAATGGTCGGCGACGGCCATGTGTCGGAATCGACGAAGCTGGCGAGCACGCATGTGGTGGTGGTGAAGGGCGGTTGGCACTACGCATTTGACCGCAGCGCCACTCGCGACACAGCGTTTCGATTGGCGGATGGTCAGTCGGTCAACGTGCCGACGATGCACCTGAACGCAAAGCTGGCGTGCGCGCAGACGGAACTGTGGCAGGTGGTCTATCTGCCGTACCGCATGGGCAAGCATGGCATGTTGATTCTGGTTCCACGGAAGCAGGCGGATTTATCGCGGGCGGCGGAAACGCTCGACGGCAAGGAGTTGGCGATGCTGATTGATTCGCTGGAACTGCGGCCGGTGCAGTTGGCGCTGCCACGCTTCGCGTTTACGTCGAGGCTTGATCTGACCAAAACGATTCAGGCGCTTGGGATGAACGATCTGTTTGACCGAAGCGGCGCGGCATTCACCGAAACGATCACCGATGCCAAAACACCGATTGCGATTGATACGCTTGCTTCGGCGGTCCGCGTGGAGGTCAAAGAGGACGGCGACAAGCAACCTGATGCCTCGTCAAGCGATGCGGACGGGCAGCCGGCCGATTTGATGACCATTCGATGCGATCAACCGTTTTTGTTTTTTGTTCAACATCGGCCGACAGGCGTGATGTTGCTCGCCGGTCGCGTGGCCGATCCGCGCGAGCAGTAGATGCGCGGTGCGATACCGAAGAAGAAATCAATCCTGATGTTCCCAGCCGGTCATGTTGCAAGGCCGCGTGGTGTTGTCGGGCATGTTCAACATCACGTCATGCTCGGCTCGTGGAATGATGTGACCGATTCTGGTGATTGGAACGCCATCGATTTCGCGAGGTAGATTCGCAGCGACATGCGGCGCCGCGATGATGCACAGTTCGTAATCTTCGCCGTCAGTCAAGGCGTGTTGCCAGCGCGGCCGACCGGTGCGACTGGCGGCTTGGGCAGCAGCGGCGCTAACCGGGAGTTGAGCGACGTTGATACAGGCGCTGACTTCGTGCTCGGATGCTCGGACGATGCGGGCGAGGTCGGTCGCCAAGCCGTCGCTCAGGTCGATCATGCAGCGTGGCCGGGTGCGCGTGTCGCCGGCAAGCACCGCCGCGATGTTGATGCGAGGCTCGAAGTCCAGGTGATGGAAGGAAGGCGGGTCGCCGACCGGTTCAAGGCTGCCTCCCAGTTCGCCGGTTACGATAATCACATCGCATGGCTTAGCACCACAGCGGGTGATGGGGGGATTCATGGGGCATTCAGCGAAGACGGTGACGCTGAGGACCATTGGATGATCCCAGATGGAGATATCGCCGCCGACCAGCGGGCAATCGTACGCCGCGCCGGTGGCACGCATGGCATTGAACAGCGCTTTGGCGTTGGCTTCGCCGAATGATCGCGGCAGGCATGCAGCTACCACTGCTCCGGACGGTTTGGCCGCCATCGCCGCGATATCGGACAGATTCCGAGTGATTGCCTTGCGGCCAACTTTCTCGATCGGTGTGTTCGACAATTGCACATGCACGCCATCGACAACCTGATCGACGGCCACAAGCACGTTACCTGGATGCAACTGCAACGCGCCCATGTCATCGCCCGGCGGAATAGTGACACCGGCGGGCAGTTCCGCGTTGAATTGGTAGATGTAATGAAGCAGGTCAGATTCACGCACGGCACTAGTTTAGGTCGGCGTACATCGTCACGCACTGAGTTGACGGCGAAGAATCTTGCCCGTGGGATTTCGGGGCAACTGTTCGATGCATCGAATCTCGCGCGGCACTTTGAATTGCGCGAGGTTGTCGCGGCACCAGGCGCGGAGCGCTTTTTCGTCGAAGGCGGCGCCTTCGGCCAATTCGACAAATGCAATCGGCACTTCGCCGCGCAGGCCGTCCTGTTTGCCGATGACGGCGGAGTCGCGCACCGATTCGTGGCGGTTGAGCACTTCTTCGATCTCACGCGGAAACACATTCTCGCCGGCGATGATCAGCATTTCCTTCTTGCGCCCGGTGATGAACAGGTAGCCTTCATCATCCAACCGACCCATGTCACCCGTGCGGAAGAACTTCAGGCGCGTGGGGTTGCCTTGATCGTCGTGTGTTTCCAAGTCGACAAAGACTTCATCTGTTTGTTCGGGCAAGTGGTAATAACCCTGCATGATGTTGGGGCCGGCGATGAGGATTTCGCCTTCCTCGTTCGGCGGCAGAATCTGATCGTCGGTGTCCGCGATGACGATCTTAACGCCGGGAATCGCCGGGCCGACGGCGTGTTGGCGGTACCTGTCGGGGGTGGACCAGTTGGTGATTGGCGCGGTTTCAGTCAGGCCGTAGCCTTCGAGGATTTTGACGTTGAAGCGTTTTTGGAATCGCTCGAATGTCGCTGCGGGCAGGGGTTCGCCGCCGCTGATCGCGAGGCGCAGTTCGCGGAAGTCTTCCTTGTCGGCTTCCTTCACGGACAACAGCGCGCCGTACATGGAAGGCACGGCCATCACGATGTGAGGCTGGTGTTCGCGAATGAGGCTGACCACGCGCTTGGGAATGAAACGTGCGGTGTAGATAGTCTGCGCGCCCAGTCGCATGGGAATCAGTGTTAAGGCAGTGAGGCCGAAGCTGTGGAATTGCGGCAGCATGCCGAGGAATTTGTCTTCGTCGCGCAGGCCGGCATGAGCGATGGCTGCTTCCACGTTGCTGGCGAAGTTGCCGTGTGAAAGCATCACGCCTTTGGGTTTGCCCGATGTGCCGGACGTGTAGAGGATGACGGCCAGATCGTCGGCGTCAAAGTTCGGCGGTGCGATCGCCGGCGTGGTCTGCTCGAACTGCACCTCGTCCATCACGATCACGTTCATCGAAGATGGCAGTCGCTCGCGCCCGCCCATGAATTCAAGCATGGCATTGGCGGTGATGATGGTGTCGATCCCGCTGTCGACAATGACGTATCCGAGTTCTTCCGGACTCAGCAGGTAATTCAACGGCACCATGACACGACCGGCGAGCCACACACCGACCAGGGCGTTGGGAAACGCCGCGCCCGTTGGCAGCATGACGCCAATGTGTTGGTTTTGCGTGGTATCGCGGATGACCTGCGCCATAACGGCCGCGCCGTGCAGGAGATGTCCGTAGGTGTACGTGCCGCGATCATCAATGAACGCGGTATCGGACGCTTTCTGTTGCGCGGTGGACAGAATTGGAGTCAACATGCTCATGGACTTGAAACTCCCTGATCGCCGGTTCGCGACGATTCCTTTGCCGCGAAGCGCGAATTCGTGTGGCCAGTTTACCGATAAAGAGGTCGTGTTGCGGTGCATGGATTGCTTCCGATAAGGGTTGTCGTCGCGACCGACCGTCGGCCGCTTGAGATTCGGAGGCAAAACACGTTCCAGAGACAACATTCGGCCTCGCTGCTAGAATTCTCGCCGCGATGGGAATGGATCGCATCGCAAGGCGGCTTCGGTGGAACATTGCACATAGCGGAAAGCCGCACGTGCAGAAACAGTTGGCTTCGAACAAGGATGAACTATGTCATTGATTCCGATGGTGATTGAATCGACCGGTCGAGGTGAGCGTGCCTACGACATTTTCTCGCGCCTGCTCAAAGATCGAATTATTTTTGTGACCGGCGGCGTCGGCGATGAGATGGCCAGTCTCATCAACGCCCAACTCCTGTTCCTCTCCAATGAGGATCCCAAGGCTGACATTCACATGTACGTCAACTCGCCGGGCGGATCGGTCACCGCCGGGCTCGGCATCTACGACACGATGCAATACATTCGCTGCGACGTGGCGACCTACTGCATTGGTTTGGCTGCATCGATGGGTTCGCTGTTGATGATGGCTGGCGCCGAGGGCAAACGGTTCATGCTGCCCAACGGCAGTGTGCTGCTGCATCAGCCGTTGATTGGCGGCGTCATGCAGGGGCCGGCGACGGACTTGGGTATTCAAGCCAAGGAAATGCTCCGCACGCGCGACCGGTTGTATGGCATCATCAAGCATCACACCGGCAAGGACATCGACACCATCCGCCGCGATTGCGAACGCGACAAGTGGCTCAACGCGGAAGAGAGCGTCGAGTACGGCGTGGCGGATAAGGTGCTCAAGCACATTCCCGAAAGTATGTCGACCAAGCACGAAAAGGAAGATTGAACGCGCTAGGAGGTTGATTCTTAGAGCGTGTTAACGTTTCGCTGCTTTGCGGCGTGGTATGGCGTACACTGCGCGGCATGATGGGTCGAAGTGTCATGTTCAGCGTGCTGGTGGTCACCTTGCTGATCCCTGGTTGCAATGCCGGTCGCATCAGCGATGAGAACACGCGCCTCCGCCGTGAGCATCTGGAACTGACGGAACAACTGGCGGATCAGCGGGCGCGGTACGACCGGCTCAAAGCACAAACCGATGCGCTGGCTGCGAGACAGAATCAAACCGCGCCGGCTGTGCCGGGTGTCAAGCCGTCCGACATTCCCGTTGCCACGCGCATCACTCTGGGCCGATACAGCGGCGCCCTCGATGAGGACGGCGACGGCAAGGATGACACGATTCGCCTTTATGTGCTGACTGAGGACCAGAAAGGCAGGTTCATACCAGTTGCCGGTCGGGCCGTCGTGCAGGTAGTGGTCATTGAACCGAATGAAGCGGTGCGCGAACTGGCTCGTAAGACGTACGACCCCAAAGCGCTGGACGAAGCGTTCACATCGGGATTGACCGGCACGCACTACACGTTTGAACTATCCGTAGCTCCAGCCGAAGGCACTGCCAACCGGGAGGTGACCGTGAAGGTGACATTGGTCGATGCGGCAACGGGCGCGTCGATGGCTGCACAAACGGTGGTGGAGTTGTCGGCTTCGCGCTGAGGGCTTATTCCGAATCAGACTTACGCCCTCGCCTCTTGCGCGGCGGCGGTGGCGTGGACGGTGTCGCTGCACTTTCGCTCGTTGCGTTTTCCATGTCGGGTTCAATCTCACGGATATCGTCGTCCGTGGCTTTGGCGGCGATGGAATCGCTCACGAACACGCACGCGGCGTGCAAGTAGGGCACGCACCAGAATGCCAGCGCCAGCAGCACGAGCAAACCAATCGGCCACCACAGGTTGGATGCGGTTGACGGCGAGACGCGCTCGGCCCGGAAACTGACCGGCATCTCGGCGTTCTCTTGCACTTGCACCGCACGGGTGAATTTGATCACGCGACCGCGATACGGCATTTCCACCAACAACTGCACTCGGTCACCCGCGGCGACCTGCTGCATCTGCGTCCAGACTTTCACCTGTTCCTCAAGGTTTTCGCGATCTTCCTTGGTGAACGAACTGCGCACGCGCTCGGCGTAATCTTCATCAAAGTTGCGGGCGATGGCGGCGTCGGCAGCACGATGGCCTTCGACCTGGGCCTTGAGAATCCGGCGGCGGTTATCCCAGGCAACCCATACATTGTCGTTGTTGAACTTGTGCAGTTTGACCCGGGCGTCTTCGCTGTAGTCGGAGTAGTGTTGGAATGATTCCAGCGCCTGCTTACCGCGTTTGCGGTCGCCTTGGCGGATGAAGTACTCACCTTGCTTCTGCTGTTCACGAGCGAATTGTTCGTTGTTGCGTGTCGTCTGATGGACGCGTCGGTTGTAATCGTCCGGCGTATATTCAAGCACCTCGGTTTTCTTGAGCGCTTCCTTGTCGACATTCAGGGAACCCTCGAAGTCGGTGTAGTCGTATTGTGGCGGCAACACGAACACCCAACGCACGTCCTTCAACGGCAAGTCAAACTGGGGGCACTGGAACGTGGCGCGCGATGCTGACCACGTGGTGGATTGCGGATGCGCATATAGGAATTCGACAAAAACGCGCGATCCTTGCTTTGCCGCGGCGCCAAGGGGTAGCAGCAGGGTGGATTTGCCGGCCGGTGATGCAACCTTCGATGGCAGCACGGCTTTGTTGTTCACGATGGCGGACCAGATTTTCGCTCCGTCAGGGAGTTGGATGTTCAGGTACTGCTTGTTCCAGACCCGCAGCTCCATCTGCACGCGATTCACGCTGTTGCCGTTGTCGGAAACCACGCTGACGATTTGCATCTGTTGCACGTCGGCATCCAGAAGATCGGCTGCGTCGTGTCGCTTCACATTGAGTTCCAGGTCGTATTCACCCGTTGTGCTCGTAAAGCAGAACGCCGCGGACGACAGGTCATTAGCGTTGAATTCGCGGGGAATCTGTCGGGCGTCGGAGGGTTGCAGCTTGCTGTCCGATTCACGGGTCAGTTGCACACGTTCATTGGCGAACACGGCGATGTGGCCGCGTTGCAGGTCAGCGCCCACCGCGACGACGGGATTGAGATTCACATTCGTTTCCGCCGGCGTTTTGTCCTTGGACACTGGCGGCAGATTCAAGCGGGTTTCGTAGGTGACGGTCAACGGATATACGCCGCGCCCGTCGTGCCATTTGCTGTTGAGCTCGATGCGGTATTGACCGGAGTTGGGCTCCGTCTCCTGGCTTCGAGCGATGTCATTGCCTTCGATGAGCAACCCAATCGCATCCTTGGGCACTGTGATTTCAAACACTTTCGTGCCGGCGTTGGTCAGTCGGTATCGAAGGTAATGCGTGTGTCGCACGGTGGCGTCGGTGAAATTCGCCACATGCAGGAAGTCGACGGTCGTGCGTGGGTCGATCACTTCCGTTTGCAGTTTGACCTGCCATTGCGGGTTGTTCAACTCAAACACGATGGCGCCGGGTTGGCGGACGCCGCGCTCGAGCGGATTGATTTCATTGACGCCGCTGTGATCATCGACGGTCAACCGGAAACCCAGGTCCGCGGCCAGCGTGATGAACCCGGTGTGCTTGACAGCTCCCGTCACCTTCACGCGCGGCACGTCGATCTGATTGTTTTCATGTTTGGTCGGCTGGGTAAGCACCAAGTTCACCGGTACGACGCCGGTGTATTTCTGTTTGAAATGGATCGTGACGGTGCGAACACCGTTGGCGACAGCTTCATCCCAGTGGTTGATCTGTTGGGCGACCAGCGTGTCGACTTCATATCCCTCCGGCATGGTCAGTTCCGCACTGAACACCCCGGCTTTGGTGATCTGAATCTGGATTGTGCCGTTGTAGGTGAGTTTCTCATCGTCGACGAAGAAGGTGGCGTCTTCGAATGCACGGACTTCGGGTTTCACCTGGTTGACCTGAACCGTCACTGCGTCGTCGGCGTTCATCGTGCGATAGGCGTGACGCACACTGCCGGCGGTGTAGTTGGGCATCGATTTCAAAACATCAGCCGCATCACGGGCGAAGTCATCTGTGTTCATCGGCTGGGGGCCGCCTTCCACGGTCAGAGAGACCGCCGACGTGCTCATCAAGCCGAGCACACCGCGTTGCCGCTCTGCTTCCTGAACGACGAGCGTTCCGATCTTTGACGTGTAAGGAATGTTCTCTTGCGAGATTTGCGAGACGATCAGGAGTTGATATTCGCCGGTAAACGCCGCGGCGAGACGGACGTCGAGGTCACCGGTCGTCGGGTCAAACCGCCAGGCGCCCAGTGATTTGCCTTCGACAGCCGTGACAGTCAGCGACTGCGGCACCTTGATGCGAATATCTTTCAATTCGCCCTGGGCGATTTGAAAGTTCACACGGTGCCGGGCTTCGACGAGGCTGGTATCAAACCGCACGGCCGAGGCTACCTGCGCGAAGAAACGTGTGTCTTCCTTCGACGTTTCACGGGCGCGCGGTTTCCAGCGGACGCTGATGTCGTCACCCGGTCCCAGGATGGCGGTGATGCCGGTGGTGTTGTTTGCTTCGGCTTTGTTGATCCGCATGGCGTTGTCAACCGACACGTCCAGCCCCGTCGCGGGAATCGCCATGTTCACCCGATTGGTCAGAGCGGTCGGCAGTGGAAAACGAAAGTGCCGTGACTGGTCCGCGCCCGCCTTGGGCAAGGGACTGAGGAATTTCAGAGAAACGTCATGTGTGCCGGCCTGATTGATGTGCAGGTAATACTTGCCGCCTTGCCGACGGACGCGCACCGGCGCGTCGGCCTTGTCCGGCGTCAGAAGAATCGGCGTCTGTTCCATCAACAGGTAGCGCACCGGTTCACTGGCGGACACTTTCAGATTCAGGCCGACCTCCACGCTGTCGGTGTCGGCCACGAGCGTGGCGTCGATGCGTTCAAGGACCGGTTCCTTGGGTGCGATATTCAGCACGCCGTTCTGTGCGGATGCATTCGAACTGATCAGACATGCGAATGCGACCGAAGCTGCAGCAGCCGTCAGATGCTTGGGAATCAAGCGGATCAACGGGAACACGATGAGTCGAATGAGCAAGTAAACCAGCAGAATGACGGGAACCACCCATGTCAGCAGGGCGACGATTAACCGCTCCATCGGCGGGTAC
>JANQKH010000693.1 GCA_028281215.1 Phycisphaeraceae bacterium
GCCGACGTTGTCATGGCAGTTGGCGATCGCGTTAAGGCCCGACTCGCCGGAGCCATAACGCCTTGACGACAACGATTTCGTCGCCTGCTTTTTCAACCGCATGCAATGTCAGTTTCGATCGGCCCCGGGTCAACTGCATCGTGCCGAGCCTCATCGTCGCCCAATCCCAGTTGATGTAGTTTTCGCTCGGAGCGACGCGGTCGCGGATGGGATGGGGTTTCGGGTCATGCGCGCGGGTGATGGTGGCGTTGATTTTCACCTTATTCTCATTGGAGCCCACGCTCACGCGGATCGCGCTGCCGACGTTTTTCTTCTTCACCTTGTATTGCATGGACAGTTCATACTTACCGGACTGCATCACGTCGATCTCCCAGTGTGCGAAGGCTTTCACATCGGTCCATTGTTTGATCCATGCGTTGGCGTAGCCGTGGTTGCCGTGGCCGGAGTACCAGATACCTTTGTTGGTCGGCGTGAGGAAGGCTTCGTTGGCGGGCAGTTGCGTCAAGGACTGTTTCGGGTGACCGACGGGGATGGGAATGAATGAGATGCCGCCGACACCGACATCTTTTTTATAAGTTTCAAATGCTTCGGCGAGTTGCTTGACGAGCGGCCCATGCTGCGCGGCAACATCCTTCTTCTGGCCTGGATCGTTCTCCATATCAAACAGTTGCCAGCGTTTGCCCTCATAGGTCGCCCGCCACTTCTGCGTGCGAACTGCCCCTTTCGAATTGCCGCCGCGTCGGGCGCTGTAGCGAAGGGTGAACAGCTTCCGGTCAGGCCAAGTGGTGCGCGCCTTGGCGTAACCCACCAGCAAGGGTTTAAAGCTGACGCCGTCGATTCTCGGACCTTCGGGTTTCGTGACGCCGCAAAGTTCGACGAGGGTGGGCAGAATGTCAATGTGCGCCGCGATCGGTTTGATCGATTGGCCCGCGGGAATGTGTCCCGGCCAGCGAATGAACATCGGCACGCGCACGCCGCCTTCGTGCACCGAGCCCTTGCGGCCGCGCATGTTGCCGTTGTAGCGCGCACTGTTTGGGCCGTTATCGGTCAGAAACAATACAATCGTGTCGTGGGCGAGCTGGTGTTTGTCCAACGTGTTCAGCAGGCGTGCGATGTTGTCGTCAATGCATTCGACCATGGCGTAGGCGCACGTCGCCTTATTGTCCCAGCCGTGTTGCTTCGCCATCGCGTGGTACTTGTTCCAATACTTGTCCGGCACCAACCAGGGTGAATGCGGCGCGTTGTAGGGCACATAGCAGAACCAAGGCTTGCCATTGTCTTTCGTTGTCTGTCGCTCGATGAACTGGATCGCTTCGTCGGTGATCACGTCTGTGATATAGCCCTTGCTTTTGAACGGTTTGCCGTTGCGTTCGAGCATGGTGTCAAAGTAATTGTTCCAGTGTCCGCCGCAGAAGCCGACGAATGTGTCAAAACCCTGCCCGTTGGGATGCGCAGGGTAGTGTCGGCCGTTGTGCCACTTACCGAAACAACCGGTGGCGTATCCGTTGGCTTTGAATACTTCCGCCAGTGTGAGTTCCTCGGTGCGCATGGTTTCCCACCCGCGCGTGACGCCGGCCACGTTGCAGCGCGTGTGATAACGACCGGTGAGCAAACTCGCGCGCGTGGGCGCGCAAACGGGGCTGACGAAGAAGCGACCAAACGACGCGCCTTGTTTGGCGAGTCGATTCATCGCCGGCGTATCGATGTGCGGGTTGCGATGTGCGTTGACATCGCCCCAGCCCTGATCGTCGGTCATAATAAGCAGGACATTCGGCTTGGCGTGGAGGGTTATGGCGCAGGCGCTCAGAAACAGCGCCACGAGCGTGATGTTGTACTTGGACATGGATGGATTATAAAGGAGGAAGAATGTCGAACGATTCACCGCTCTTTACTTCGGTAGATTCCAAATCAGAACTGCTCGTGACTGCGTCACCGCCAACCAGCGGGCGTCGTTGCCTAAACGGATATCTGCGGGATCGCGACTGAGCGGGACATGATGTGTCAGTTTGCCGTTGCGCCAATCCCCCATTTGAATCGACCCTTTGTTATCGAAAAAGACAAACGCGGCAAACTGGCTGGCGTTGCGAGCGATCGCCAATTTCAAAATCGTTCCGCCGGCATGAATCTCACGTTTGGTTCTTCCCGTCGGATAATTGACGACGTAGAGCGAACGGACCATATGGTAGAAGAACGTCTTGCCGTCCGGCGTCGTGCGCAAGCCGCGCATGCCGTTGCGATGTTCGCTTTTGAATCGCGACAGTTCTTTGCCGGTCTTGGCGTCGTACACACGCAAGGTGAGGTAGCCGACGACGTTCAGGTACTTTCCATCCGGAGTGAAGCGAAAGCCGTTGAACCTGCCGACAGTGGTGTCCCAAGTGTGATTGGTTTTCAAGTTCCGAACACGCACGTTGCCCTTGTGATACGACGCCAGCGATTCCCCCGTTTCGGCAAGCATGATGATGCGGAAAGGATCGACGATCGGTTCATCGAAAACTTTCTTGCCGTCGGGCACGGACCAGAACTGCAACCGCTTCGCCTTCAGCAGTCCGGTGAACAATCGTCCATCGCCGAGGAATTTCAGGCGAATTGGTTCACCCTTCGGTAGCTTGATTCTCACCACGGGTTTCCAGTCGGCGGTGCTCCACACCTGCACGATGCTGTTATCCAGATCCCAACTCGCCAGGTATTTGCCGTCGGGCGACACCGCCATCGCGCGGATATAGCCGCCGGTGGACAGTCGACGATCGGGATCACCTAACTCGGCCGCTTGCGTGGTGACCGACAACATGACCAGCAAGGGCGCGAAGAACCATGTGCGTGCAGGGTAGGACATCGATCAAATGATAAAGCGAACGGTGAAACGGCAAAAGCAATTGCCCGCGGATTCTGCGCGAAACAAGAGCTGTTGCAGGCGTCACCCTCAACCCGTGCCGCTGACCAGTTCCGCAGGCAGGTACTCCGATTCCACTTCAAACGGAATGTTGAAGTCGTGAGCAATGGCACAAATGCCGTTCAAAGCCACGGGTAGAAAACCGTCCGGATCCCTTCGCCGGGCAGCCGTTTGCGACCAGTACCCCTTGTGGGATTCCAATGCGTCAACGAGTGTGTCCTCGAACTTTTCAAAATCATCAAACGTGTAAAACAGCGTTTTCATGATCGGCACATCAATATCGAGCACCCAATCCGGCTTGCGAATGTCCGGGCGCTCGGGATCGGTCGCCTGGACCGCTTGAAGCAGGATTCCCATGGTATCGCGGGACCGGACATGAAACGCCCGCAGTGCATCGACAAACAGGTAGCGGTATTCCGGATGCTTCGTGGACGATTCGCGAAGCATGTCGCCTGAGGTTTCACAGAGTGAATCAATGATGTCGTCCGACCTGACAATGTGAGCGGCAAAGTACCCGGTGATCCACTTTCGCGGCTCAACGATGCTTTCGTTAACGCCGACCGTTCTCGCTCCTTCGAACAAGTTCGCACAGGCGCGTGCGGCGATGGACACGTACTCGCGCATCACACCGGCGTCACATTGCACCACCGACGCACGTTTAGCGAGCGACATTGCTTGCCCGATCAGCAAGTGGTTGTTGCCTGGGTGCCTTGCCGCAGCCTCGACAAATGTGTCGAGGTCTTCTGCATTCGCCTCGTATCGTTGTTTGGCCAAATCGAAATCGATCTCATGCCGGGTAACACATTTGATGGCTGTCGGTTCTGGTTCTTCTTCAAACTCTTCCTGCGTGTCATCGTCGTCCAAGTCAATCGCTTCGGGAATGTCTTCTTTCTGTTGTGTGATCATTTCCAAGAGCAGGTAGTCGGACTCGGCGGAGACCGCAATGCCGTGATCATGAGCGATGGCGCAGACGCCGTTGATTGCGATGGGAAGAAACCCGTTGGGGGCGGCGCGTCTGTCCTTCGCCTGGGTCCAGAATTTTTTGTGATGCTGAAGCGCGTGCAGGAGCGCGGTCTGAAATTCGTCGGCGTTCTCAAGCGTGTAATACAGGAGCCACAACAAGGGGCCGTCGATGTTGAGCACCCATTCTGGATTGTGAATATCAGGCCGATTGGTATCGGTCGCTTCGAGCGCGCGGACGAGCAACGAGGCTGTTTCATTAGAGCCGGCATGCAATGCGCGTAACGCATCGACAAGCAAGTAGCGGTATTCAGGGTGCTTGGTCGACGACGCGCGGAGCATGTCGGAGGTGGTTTGGCAAAGGGAGTTGAGCGAATCTTGATGGCGGCATAAGCGGCCGAGGAAATAGCCGGTGACCCACAGGTTCAAGTCGACGAGGCTTTCATGTACGGCGCCCCGTCTGGCGGCATCGAAGAATTCTGCACTGGTTTCCGCCGCGCATTGCAGGTGTTCGGGCGTCTCAATGCAACCGGGCATGGTGACCGACGCCAACGCCGCAGCCTCAATTCGTTTGTTCATGAGCGCGGCGAGTTTGCGCGGCTTCTGCGCAGCGGCGTCGACCGCCTCGGCCATGCTCATTTCCCGTTGCCCGTACGCCGTGTCCGCTGCGTCGTAGTCGATCTCATGCCGCGCAATGTCCATGCCTGCCCCCTTACGTTTTCTCCATTTCCTCGTTGCTCGCCCCCGTTAAATCCTCTACCTCATCAACTGTTTCAATGCGGGCTTCAACACCTGTTTCATCATTCGTGT
Organism: Phycisphaeraceae bacterium; assembly: GCA_028281215.1. Classification (GTDB taxonomy): domain Bacteria; phylum Planctomycetota; class Phycisphaerae; order Phycisphaerales; family Phycisphaeraceae; genus JANQKH01. Next base: position 4,661 of record JANQKH010000693.1, read on the forward strand.
CATCCGCCGTTTCCAACTCCGTTGCTTCCAATTCATCTTCCAGCGAGACGGTATCGAGCTTAATGTAATCCTCTTCTTCACCGAGATCCTCTCTTTCTTCCTCTTTCTTGAATCGATTCGCGACGAACTTTTTGCGGCGCTCGGCCCGCGCCTCTGCGGCGGCTTTGGCTTCTTCGTCCGGCCATTCGTATTGCATTTCGCCGGTTTCAGGATCGGTCCAGTCGGTGGCCTGGTCATCCGACTCGTGCAGTTGTTCCTGCTCGGGGCGAAGGCTGAGAGCGATGTCGCCACCGGGGCGGTCCTGTTGGATTTGCACGCGTTTTTCACGGACGAGTTCGAGCATGGCGAGGAACAGACCGATCATTTCACCGCGCGTGCGGCGACCGACGAAGAAGTCCTGCAAACGCAGTGGCCCTTCTCGCTGCAAGCGGTCAGCGATGTCGGCGGCGTGTAGTTCGACTGGTGTGTCGTCATAGGTGACCGCGTGAATGTTTTTGCCTTGACCGACCGATTCGAGAATCCGCGCGAACGCTTCGCACAGATCATTGATGCTGATGTCGTCGAGGTCGAGTTCGATGGGTTCGGCTTCGTCGCCGTCTTCCCCGCCGTCGCCGCCAGCGGTTTTCTCTTTCGGCAGTTTCGCCGGCTTGTGTGCGAAGCGATTTTCCCATTCGTAGAGGCGGTCCTCCAGTTCGTTCGCCGCGTCCTTGAAGCGTTTGTATTCGAGCAATTGCTGAACAAGCTCGAAGCGCGGGTCAACATCGCTGATGGCGTCTGTGGCGTCGTCGCCTTCTTCGCCTTCGGCGATCTCTTCACCGCGCGGGGCGATCATCGCGGCTTTGATTTCGAGCAGTGTCGCCGCCATCACCAGAAATTCCGCGGCGACGTTGATATCGAACTCCTTCATCTGCTCCAAATACTGCATGTATTGCTCGGTGAGCTTGGCGATGGGGATGTCATGCAGATCGATTTCGTGCTTCTTGACGAGGAAGAGCAACAGGTCGAGCGGGCCGGAGTAGTAGTCGAGGTCGACGCGGTAATCTTCGAGAGCGGCGTTCACTTAGAATCCTTTCTTCGATTTCGGATTTCGGATGTTGGATTTCGAATTTGCTGACAACGAACATCTGCCGCTGCCTTCAAATCAATCGGAAATCCGCAATCCGAAAGGCATCTATTGACTTCGCCGGGTCATCCGTTGACCATATGGCTTAGCTTATGCTCTAACAGCCCATGACAAAAGCGACCTCGCCACAAATCGACCGTGATCGGCAGCAACAGGCGGACTTCGCCCGGCAGGTGTTGCGTGAAGAAGCGGAAGCGGTGGGGCGGATTGAGATTGATGAGGCGTTCCATACCGCGGTGG
>JANQKH010000732.1 GCA_028281215.1 Phycisphaeraceae bacterium
GAGCTTTGCGCGTCCTCGACGCGGTCAGCAATGGCGCTGGCGCTAAAGCCGCCGAAGATGATGGAGTGCACGGCGCCGATTCGCGCGCAAGCGAGCATCGCGATCGCCAGTTCCGGCACCATGGGCATGTAAAGGGTCACGCGATCGCCGCGCTTGACGCCTTTGCTTTTGAGCACATTGGCGAACTTGCTCGTTTCGTGCTGGAGATACTTGTACGTAAGCTTGCGGATTTCGGGCTTGCCGCCGTTTTCATCGGGTGACAGCGGCTCGCCTTCCCAGACGATGGCGGTCTTTTCGCCGTGGCCTTCCTTTACCTGGCGGTCGACGCAGTTGTAGCAGAGGTTGGTTTTGCCGCCGACGAACCACTTGGCGTCGGGCAAATCCCACTCGTGCACGCGGGTCCATTTTTTGAACCAGTGTAGTTCAGCCGCTTTCTCACCCCAGAATTTGTCCGGGTTTTCGATGGACTCAGCGTACAACTGTTCGTACGCCTCGAAATTTGGAATGTGCGCCGACGCGGCGAACCCTGCCGGCGGCGGAAACTTACGTGATTCGGTCAACACCGAATCCATGTTCGCGGTGCTTTGGTCAGTTTGCGACATTCGACTGCTCCACGGGAATTGCGAGTGGTCGGCACCCAGGGCGATTGCCTTCGCGGGCAGGCGCCTTGATCAGCGCGGCGGCGCCGGCGTGCAATCGGTTAGCTTAAAGGGTTCAGCCGGACCCGGCAAACGCATCGGCGCCGTGGGATCGACCTTTTTTCATGGACGGGCTACAATAGCTCGTGAGCGCTCATGGGATCGCTCTTTGTTCGAGGTTTGCCATGCTCCGCAAGATGATGCGCGCCAAAATCCACCGTGTGACTGTCACGGAATGCGACCCCGACTACGTCGGCTCGATTACGATCGATGAAGACCTGCTTCAGGCGGCGGGCATTCGTCCCAATGAAGCGGTGCTCGTGCTCGATATCGACAATGCCGCGCGGTTTGAAACCTACGTGATTCGCGGCCAGCGCGGTAGCGGGGTCATCGGCATCAACGGGGCGGCCGCCAAACTGGTGAAGCCCGGCCACAAGGTGATTGTTGTCTGCTTCGGCATGCTGGAAGCGCAGGAACTGGATCATCACGTGGCGAAAGTCGTCGTGGCCGATGATCGTAATGGCATCAGCGATGTGCTTCACTACAGCAGTGTGCTCAGTGATGTGGATGAACCGCAAAGTGTTTGATCCGGGTCGTCGCGTGTGTCGGCCGGTCCTTTCCTTTTGAGAATCTGACAGGCTCATGGCCAAAGCTGTCCGAATCAGTCTGGCGAACAAGTGTCAGTTGATGTTCGGCGCGGCGGTGGTATTGATCCTCGCCGCGGCTCTGACGGTGGGTTGGATTCGCATGCAGACGCTGGTGCGAGAGGGTCAGGAGGCGACCGCCCGACAGTTGGCAAATGCCTGGATCGACAGCCGCATTGAGTTACCGCAATCTTGGGCCGCGGACGAGCCGATTCACACGTTGAATCCCGGGCTGACGATGAACCTCTACACCAAGGATGACTTTCTCATCGACGGGACATTCGACCCGTTCCTTAACGAAGCGATTGAGTTGTTCGAAGTTCGTGACGATCGAAGTGAACTGTTCCGTGAATTCGATGAAGGGGTGGACAGTTTCTACTACCAGTACGCCCGTGCCATTCGAAAG
>JANQKH010000847.1 GCA_028281215.1 Phycisphaeraceae bacterium
TGGGAAGGGGATACTCAACCCTATGATTCAAGGCGGGGCGAATCCACCCGCGCCGGCTTCACACGACCCAGAGAGAACGTCAAACGTCCATGTTCACGCGACGCGGGATGGCAGTGCAGGGTGATATGACCCTGGATTCGGTCCCGGATCGGTTCGCAAGGCCGAGTATCGGCGTTTTACGGCAACAGCTTGGTGACGATCAAAAGGCTGATGCCCGCCGCCGCGGCCACGCCGATCGTGACGCTGACGGCAAACAAAGTCCATTGCAAGGCGAATGATTTCATGGGTTTTCCTCTTTCAAAAAGCGAGCAGAATCACATCGGTGCGAACCGATGACTCCAACTCAACGCTATCGCGCCGTCACGTGGACGCAACTCGATTAACCCTTCACCGTTGGGGCCAACGCACCAACGGGCTGATGATCGATACAACCGTCACAGTCTGTTCGATCACGCGGGCATCGATCGTGGTTGATGGTTGGAACTGGTCCGCTTCGCAGCGAAATGTTCCCGTTGCAGGATGAAACTATTCAAACTGATCGTGATGGTGGGGCTGGTGGTCTGGCTGCCGGCGTGTGCTTCTACAAGTTCGAAGTCGGCCAACGGCTCCGGCCATGTGTGGAATACCAATGAGAAATGTCATCAATCGAACCAGGCGTGTGGGAAAATCACGATCGTGAATCCCAACTGACGCGCGGATTTAAAGCACACCTTTGGTGCTTGGCACGTCATCGCCGGTGACGGCGACGGCATCGCGCAGCGCTCGCCCGAGCGCCTTGAAGATCGCCTCGGCGATGTGGTGGTGGTTCGTGCCGTGCACGACTTCGATGTGACAGTTGAACCGGCCGTTCTGAACCAGCGCCGTGAGGAACTCGCGCACCAGTTGCGTGTCGAACGTGCCGATCTTGCCGGCGGAAGAATCAAAGTCGGCGTCGATGACCAGCGCGGCTCGCCCGGACAGGTCGACGGTCGCTCGCGCGAGGGTTTCATCCATGGGGACGGAAGCGAAGCCGTAGCGTTCGATGCCTCGCTTATCGCCCAGCGCTTCGAGCAGCGCTTGTCCCAGCACAATGCCGACGTCCTCGACGGTGTGGTGGTCATCAATGTGGGTGTCGCCTTTGGCGGTAACCGTCATGCCAAACCGCCCGTGCTTGGCGACGTGATCCAGCATGTGATTGAAGAAACCGACGCCGGTGTCGTTTTGGTAGTCGCCGCCGTCGAGGCACAGATCGATCGTGATCTGTGTTTCGTTGGTGTTGCGTTCGATGTGAGCGGTACGTGCCATGAGTGTATGTTTTTACTATTCAGCAGACGATTGGAGTCACGGTGTCACCTGCCGGCGGTTAGCCAGTCGTCGATGGCTTGAAGCAACGCGTCGTTCTGTTGCGGCGTGCCAATGGTGATGCGGAGCTTGTCGCGCAAGCCTTCATGATCAAAGTATCGCACCAAGATGTTCGCCGCCTTCAGGAATTGGTAGAGGTCGGCCGCGGCGTCGGCGTCTGATAACCTTTGTCCGCCCGCGATCGCAGGCGGTGTCACCAGAATGAAGTTCGTCTGGCTGGGTTGGACCATGAAGCGGCGCGACATCAGTGCATCACCCATACGTTGTCGTTCACCGATCACGGCTTGCCAACTCGTGGCAGCCGCATCGCGGTGTTCGAGGGCTGCTGCTGCGGCTGCCTGCGACAGGGCGTTGGTGTTGTAACTGTCCCGCGCCTTGTCGAGCGCGGCGATCAGATTCGCATGCCCCAGCCCGTAACCGAAGCGAAGCCCCGCCAGTGAATAACCCTTGCTCATCGTGCGCAACAGAATCACGTTGTCTAGCTCGTGCTTTTCGTCCAGCAACGGCAGGGCGTCAATTTCCGCGAAATCGACGTAAGCCTCGTCGACCAGCAGTACGGCATGGCCGCGCAGGGTTTCGGCGATCGCCAACAGTTTCTCCACCGGCTCAAGTCGACCCGACGGGGCGTGCGGGTTGACCACCAGTACCAATCCAACTTCGCTACTCACCATGTCTTTGGCAAAGCTGTCAGGAATGGAATAGTCGGCGTTAAGCGGTATCGACGTGACAGGCGTGTTGTGAATGCTCGCCAGCACCGGATAGAGCGAGTAGGTCGGCTCGGTAACGCCGATGCCCGTTCGTTTGGACGGCTCACCTTCGACGTTACAAAAGACGCTGATCGCCAACCGCAGCAGTTCATCGCCGCCGTTGGTGGCGATCACCTGTTGCGGTGACAGGCCGTGAACCTGTGCGGCAATCTGTCTAAACCGGCCCGCTTGTGGAGAGGGGTAGCGTCGCAGGGCGTCAGCGGGCACCTGCCCAATCGCTCTCATGACCGCCTCGCAGGGGGGATACGGGTTTTCGTTGGTGTTGAGCTTGATCACATCGCCCCTGTCCGGCTGCTCACCGGGCGTGTAGGCGTCAAGGCTGCGGATGTTGTCGCGTTCGTAACTCATCGGCCGGGTATCGTTGCAGTGTGGCCAGTGGTGGTCAATGTGAGGTTTCGATTTTATCGCTTTCGCAGGTTGCGCTTCCGGTTTACACTACCTGTCAAGATGAGCGTTCAATCACGAAATCGTCATGGCGGCCTGACATGGTTCATGCTCGCCTGCCTCCTGATGGGTCCGTTGCGTGCCGGTCATGCCCAGGAGTTGAAAGATCCGGTGGCCCAGTCGGCAGTCTTTCTGCTCAAACAGAGCATGACGCCCGACCGGCAGGGACGGCATAACGTGCTGCTCCGGGCGCTGCGGCATATGGAAGACCCGGAACTGCGGCCGCTCTTCGCCGAGCTGATGAATTCCGAAAGCCGGGCGCTGAAGATTCACGGCCTGCTGGGTTTGGCCGAGTGTGACGTCCAACACAAGATCGATCTGAAAGGCCTCGCCGAAATGCAGGAGCCGGGCGTGCAGGCGGAATTGCTCGGCGCCGCGCTCGACACCGAGTTGATCGACATCGACCAGTCGAAACAGTTGATGTCCTGGCAGGGATTGAAGCTCGGTGCAAAGATCGTCATCGCTGTTCGGCTGATGGAGAAGGGTGAATTCAAAGACATTGCCATGCTCAAGCAGGGATTGGAACTGGAAGATAAATTCACACCTGCCGTGTCGGCATTGTTGCTGCATCAGTTGGGCGACCCGGCCGGCAAGGCGTACTTGGACAAGCTGAACAAGTCGGAGGATCCGCTGCGTGATTCGATTCGGCACGGCCTGTTGCAGACGGCGTATCGATTCAAGCTGGACAAGGTCGCCGACTGGGCTGGCGAAATCGCCGCCGACCCCACCACCAACAGCAAGCTTAACCTACTGGCGGTGCGCACCGCGATGCGACTGGGCCATCAGCCATCGTTGGCGTTGTGGTCCAAGCAGTTCAAGGAGGCGGAAGACGCGGCCGACAAGACTCGCCTGGCGCTTTCACTTTTGAATCTCGCGCCGTGGGTTGAAGCAAAGATGTTCGACCCTGTGGTCGAGGATGAAGACGATTTCATCGCGACCATCGGCAAAGCCGGTCAGGCGGTGTCGTCGAAAACGAATATTACGCCAGCGGTGGTGAAGCTGATTGAGAAGAACCATCCGATCACCAATCGTTGGGCGTTGTTGTACGCCAAGGACTATGCGCCCGACAAAGCTGGCCGCGAGATTTTGTTGGCGTTGATCATGGCGTATGAGTCCGGCCCCGATCGCGGCAAGGCGGGCCGATTGGACGCCGCCATGAACGCGGCGCAGTTCCTGTTCGAGCGGGACCAGGCGATGGCGACCAAACTATTGCGCCCGATGTTGGCCGGTCCGTAAATTTTCATCCGTCTTCG
>JANQKH010000725.1 GCA_028281215.1 Phycisphaeraceae bacterium
ACCTCCTCGGCGATTGATCCGCCTTCGCTGGTGGTGACGTGAGCGCGGTTAAAGCCGGTGGCGATCAACTGTTCCTGCGTGGGCTTCGGCATCAGGTCGCCGGCCAATTGTTCAATGGTGAACTGTTTGAACGACTTGTTGTTGTTGAACGCATTGATCACGTAATCGCGGTACGCCCACATTTCGCGATAGTTGTCCAAGTGCAGGCCATGCGTGTCACCATAACGTGCGGCGTCGAGCCAGAACCGGCCCATGTGTTCGCCATAGTGCGGGCTTGCCAGCAAACGATCGACCAGTTTTTCATAGGCGTTCGGGGATGTGTCTTTGATGAACGCATTGATCTCTTCAGGTGTGGGCGGCAAACCGGTCAGCGCAAACGTCACCCGGCGGATCAATGTCCGTTTGTCAGCTTCCTTCTGAAACTTCAGGTTCTTCGATTCCAGTTTCGCAAGGAGGAAACGATCGATGGCGTTGCGAGCCTGCCCGGCATGCTTCACCTTCGGTACCGCCGGCAACTTTGGAGAGACGAGCGACCAGTGTTGCTGCCACTTGGCGCCCTGTTCGATCCATCGCTTGATCAGGTCGATCTCGGCGCGGCTGAGTTTCTTGCCGGACTTCGTCGGCGGCATGAGATCGCCGGCGTCCTCGGCCGTGATGAGAGCAAAGAGTTCGCTGTCCTGCGGATTACCGGGCACAACGATTCTATAACCGTCGCGGTCGGCGAAGACGTTTTCCTTTTCATCGAGGCGGAGTTTCGCTTTGCGGTGCTTGGCGTCGGGGCCGTGACAGGCGAAACATTTGTCTGACAGGATGGGGCGAATGTCCCGCGTGAAATCCACGGGGTCGCCCAATGACGGACGTGTATTGAGCAGCAAACCTAAAAGCACCGCCAGTAACCCGATGCTGGCTGATGGGGTGTGGAGTTTCATAATCAATAACCTCTGCGTGCGTTTTCGGCATCAAACGGATCTGGTTGTTGACGCTTCGTATTCTAGTTCACGGCGGCGACGCTAATCTATAGTTGCGTCATATCAAGGGGATTCCCCGATTCATGACTGCACCTCAATAGAAAGGTCGCAAACAGGGTTTTGGACAGTATTTACGTGTTTCGGAGCGAAATAGATGAATTCCCCGATGTCGATCGCGGTTCATTGCTCGCTAATCGCGATCAATTGTTCCACGGTGAGTTGTTCAGGGCGAAGGGTCGGGTCAATGTCGTCCGGCAGGGCGGTCTCGCGGCCGAGGATAGTGCCAATTTGTTTTCGCCGTTGACTGAAGAGAGTGTGCAGCGTGGCGGCGAGTCGCGTAGGCCGATCGGTCAGCGGTTTCTTGCGCAGTTTCAGTTCCACGATGGCGGAATCAACTTTGGGTTGAGGCCAGAAGCAGCCGGGTTTCAGCACAGCCAGTCGTTTGACCTGACACATCGCCTGAATCAGAACCCCGAGTGCGCCGTAGTCTTTGCCGCCGGGCTTGGCGGTCAACCGGTCCGCCACTTCCTTTTGAATTGTGATGACGGCAAGCGTCATAATCGGGATTTCAGAATCGGGCAGGGGAATCGGTGCGTCGATGGGATCACCGACGACGCCTTCATTGAGGTACGGCAGCAGGATCAGGTTCGCCAGCAACGGCGACGCCACGTTGTACGGCAGGTTGGCGATCAATTTAAACGCCCGGCTTGATGTCGCGTCGCTGTCACTGGTCGCGGCGCGTCGCAGCGAACGCACAACGTTGAGATTAATGTTGTGTTTGCCGTCGAGCACATCATCGATCATCAGTTCAGCGAACTGGTCTTCATTCTGTCGATGGGCAATGAACTGCTGGCGAAGAATGGGTTCGAGAAACCGGTCGATCTCGACGGCCACCAATTTGGCGCCTGATTCGAGCAGCGGGGCGGTCAACACACCCGTTCCCGGTCCAACTTCTAAAACGACATCACCCTTTTTGATCGACGCGGCTTTCATGATCCGGTCGATGTGTTTGGATTCGATCAGAAAATTTTGGCCGAACTTGTGCTGTGGGCGCAAGCCATGTGCCGCGAGCAAGTTTTTGATCTCGCTGACGGAAGATTCGCTCGTATTTTCTTCGGCCTTCTTGGCGATGGCGTATGTCCTGCCGGCGTGCGTGCGGCTCAGTTGAGGTACTTGTCCAACGGCGGGTACAACAGATCCGCAATGCGCTGATCCTTCAGATTGTCCGGCGTCGCAACGCTTGAACCGGTATCGATCCGAACGTCAACCTGCTTGCCTTTAAGGTGTTCATGGATCGTTTTGACGGCCAGGTAACCCATGTTGACCGGATCCTGAAGCACGAGGCCCTGCACCTTCTTCTGCTCGAGCGCTTCGGTAAGCTTTTCACCGGCGTCAAAACCGACGTGGGCGACTTTGTCCGTCAGTTTGGCGTCGTCCAAAGCTTTGACGATGGCGAAGCTGACCGGCTCGCAGGGCGTGAAGATACCGTCAAAACTCACGCCGTCGGCCGTCTTGAACTGCTGGATGATCACCTCGGCCTTTTGCTGGGCGCCGCTGACTTCGGGGCCGGTGTATTGGTTGCTGCTGATGACTTCAATATCGGGATACTTAGCGATTTCCTCAAGGAATCCTTCCTCTCGATTGGTCGTGCTGGCCGAACCTTCCGCATAACGCAGCAGGACGACCTTGCCTTTTTCGCCGAGCAGTTTTGCGAGTTTGCGAGCGCCGTTGCGACCGCCTTCCTTGTTGTCGGTCGCGACGAAACTGATGTAATCCTTGCCGGGCTCGCCCTGAATGCCGGAGTCGAAAATTACAACAGGAATCTTCTTGCGGCCGGCTTCCTTGATCGGCCCGCGCAACGCCGTGTCGTCCAGTGGCGCGAGACAAATGCCGTCGACCTTTTCGGAGACAAACGTCTCCACGATCTTGACCTGCTCTTCGCGGTCGCCTTCGCTGAGCGGGCCTTTCCAGATGATCTTGACGTTGGCGCCGGATTCGTTCAGTTCACGCTCCGCCTTGATCGCGCCTGCTTTGACCGAGTTCCAGAATTCGTGCGTGGTACCCTTAGGGATTACGGCGATGGTGATGCGGCCGGCAGGCGTTGAATCCTTGTTCGCGCCGTCGGTGTCGTTACCACCGCCGTTGCCGCCGCACCCGGTCAGGGCGATGCCGGTCAATGCCAGTACGCACACGATGCTGAGCAGGAGTCTGTTCATCGGGATTCACCAGAATTTGGGATAAAGGGTGAGTGGTAGATGTTTGCGCGGCTTACGTGGGGTAGTCCGGCTTCTGCTGCCAGTCCAGTTCGTACGTGCCGGGAATGCCGTGGTACTCGCGCGGGAAGACGTAATCTTTGCGAAGAGGGAACCCCTCCCAGTCTTCAGGTAAAAGAATGCGGCGAAGATCGGTATGTCCTTCGTAAATGATGCCGACCATGTCGTACGCTTCACGCTCATGCCAATCGGCGGCCGGCCAAAGGTCCATCACGCTGGGAATAACTGGATTGTCCCGATCGACCAACACCTTGACGGCGAACCAGTGGCCGTGCTGATGCGAGCGCAGGTCATACACCGAACCGAGCAGATTGTCGGCGACGTAGTCCACACCGCTAAGGCAGCCGAGGAAATCGAGTGCGATATCCGGATCGTTGTAAAGAAACTCTGCGAGCGCACGCCAATGTTCCGCCATCACTTCAACGCGCGGATGATGATCTTCCGGCAGGGAGGCGATGATGGCGTCGCCGAACTTCTCGGTGATGCGGTTGGCGATTTCGATCGGTGTCATGGGCGTGTTCCAATTCTAAAGGTCGGCAGCGGGGCATCTTAAGCAACCCGCGAAAGCCCGACAAATCACGCGCGACCCATGCATTGACGCCTCACCCATGCTCGGCACACCACTGAAACAGCGCGGCCCACTCTCGGCGTTGCAGGTCGATCAGCGCGTCCGCGTCGCTTCCACCGCGCTCAGCCGCTTCGACTTCGTCGATGAATGTGTGGCCGTCGTAGCCTTCGATCAAGTCCATCGCTGGATGATGTCCGGTTTGCCGAAACCAATAATGGCTGTTGCCGAAGTCTCCCTCGCGGCGGTGCATGATGCCGTGCCAGAATGAGCCGGTCGCGTTTTTGAGCGACTGACTGATGTCGTGGCTGCGATC
>JANQKH010000882.1 GCA_028281215.1 Phycisphaeraceae bacterium
AGGAAGGCGGCCTCGACCGCGTTCGCTACACCGGCAACACCGTCCTCATGCCGACAGCTTTGAAATCGCGCAAACACGGGCTCGAAATTACTTTCAGCCAAAAGCTCGACGCCGAACTGGCCAACGATCCCGAAAGCTTCGCCGTCAAAGCTTCCGACATCCGCTGGACGCAAGGCTACGGCTCCGGCGAATACCAGATCGGTCACCGCAAAAGCACCAACCCACCCAAAGGCTGGACCACCATGAACATCAAATCCGCCAAACTCCTCGCCGACGGCAAAACGGTGTTTGTCGAAGTGGAGAACATGCAGCCGGTGCATCAGATGGAGATTTCAGTTGATCTGGAAACGGTGGAAGGGTATGTGATTCGGACGAAGATTCATAGTACCGTGCATGTGGTGGAGTGATTCACCTGATCGGGAAGCGGTTGTCTCGATCCATGTCGATCTACTTTGCGATAAACTATGGAGTCTCTCGTTACCGTGGAGGTTCCAAGTTGGTTGTCTTCATTTCATATTCAGACAAGAATCGCGTATTTGCCGAAGATGTGGCCCGTGAACTCGAATCGCGCGGACACACGCCCTTCCTTGCTTATCGCGACATGGTTTCTACGGGTGAAACCTGGCTCAAAAAACTTTATCAACAAGTTGAACAATCAGAGCTATTTGTAATGTGTCTTGATGCAACGTCTGTTGATGCAAAGTACCAACAGATCGAGTGGGAGTGGGCTGTTCATGACGGAAAACCGATTGTTGTGGTTGGGCTGTGCGAACCGACTCGGCAACATTTGAATAAGTTTCCAACGCTAAGTCACTATCACGTACACCGTTTCGAGGACCGTAACGAAAGAAACAACGCTTTTCGTGCATTTGGACTTGAGTTTGAAGAACAATTCGAATTCATACAAAACCTCTGTGTGGAAGCGGGCATGCGTCTGATGCGCTATTTTGGACTTCGGTACCTCATTGGAACACCCGATCCACTGGACAATCGCAGAAACTACGCCACGGAGATCGATGCCAAAATCGATGAGTTTATTCGCGAACGAATTGTTGAAGAGTATCCGAATGACACCGTGCTCTCCGAAGAACGAAAAGACGAGTACCAGAGTGATTTGATCAACAGCACAAGCGGACTTGCGTGGACCATCGATCCGTTGGATGGCACGCTCAATTACATATCGGGAGATGATCGTTTCTGTTGTGGTATTGGTCTGATGGAGGATGGCGTGCCTGTGTTGGGTACGGTGTTTTGCCCAACTCGGATGGAACTCTACACCGGTGGGAAAGGACGATTCGCCGAACGCCGCCTTATAAATGAAGGGTCCGTCGAAAGACTCAAGACCGAAGCCGCGGACCTGCCACTGGAAGCCTGCAACACACTTACGCACATCAATTCTGAAGCCGAGAATCTCAAGTTGTGCTTCCAACGCGATTTCCCGCAGCACCTACACGCGTCGGTACGGCGGGTCTGGATGTGGGGATGCGGTTTGCTCGGCCTCATCGCGATTGCACGCGGTTCGCATCACCTGTTCGTTCAGCGGAAAACCTATCCTTGGGACGTCGTGCCCGGCTTGGCGATCATTCAATCGGCCGGCGGCGCCCACTCAACCTGGCCTGCACGTTCACCGGACCCATGGAGCATCTCAAATTATCAAAGTGCAGAAGGGATTCTCGCTTGTAGCAACGATGGAGTCTTAACCCGGTTCTTTGAACGATTCGCTGACAAATGAACAAAATCACACCAATTCCCGCACCACCTCACCCTTCTCCACCAAATACTGCGGCCGCCCCTTTGGATCCGTCACCGTGGTGCGTGTGGGATCAATCCCCAAGTTGTGGTACAGCGTCGCGATGATGTCCTGGAAATGCACGGGACGCTTGGTGGGTTCCGCCGCGTGTCGATCGGTGGCGCCGATGATCTGGCCGACGTTCATGCCGCCGCCGGCGAGCATCGCAGGGCTCACGCGGGGCCAGTGGTCGCGGCCGCCGTTTTTGTTCACTTTCGGTGTGCGGCCGAACTCGCCCCAGATGACGACGCTGACATCGTTGAGCATGCGTCGTTCTTCCAAGTCCGTCACCAGCGCGTGAATGCCGGTGTCGATGATCGGTAGCAGGTATTTCAATCTTGGATAGTTTTTGCTGTGCGTGTCGAAGTCACTGATGGATAAACTGACGACGCGCACGCCGGCTTCGACCAATCGCCTGGCCATCAAGAACTTCAACGAGGAGCGCGGCGTTTCCTGCGTCGCGGCGCGGTGGCCGCCCGGTGTGCCGCAGGTGTATCGTTTGACCACGCGCGGGTCTTCCTTCGACAAGTCCAACGCGTCGGCGAACCTGCCCGACGTCAGAATGCCGACCGCCTGCTGGGTGAAGCGATCCATCGCGTCCATCATGCCGGTCGCATCGAGTTCACGCTTGGTGCGGTCCAACTGTTGCAACAACGCCCGGCGATCATGCACGCGCTGGGCGCTGAGACTATCAATCAACTTCAGTGATGTCGCGTGATGTTCGCTGCGCCGCGACAGTTCGATCTTCATGCCGTCTTCGAGCGGCCGCTCGAAGAGTTTGTTCATGTCCGGCCGAAACGGTTTGAAAGCGGGACCAAGGAAGCCCGGCCTTGCACTGTGGCGGACAAAAGGTCGGCCCTGCATCATGTCGACAAACGCGGGCACTTCATCTTCGGGCGAGCCGAGCAGGCGCGAGACGACACTCCCCATCGCCGGCCGGCCGCCGAGCGATTTCAAACTGTTCTCATCGAACCCCGACATGCATTGAAACGCGTGATGTTTGCCGATCGATCCGACGAGTGAACGAACAAACGCAAAGCGATCCGCGATGGATGCGACCTTGGGCATCAATTCGCAGATGTGAAAGCCGGTGAGGTTGGTTTTGATTGGGGTGAACTCACCGCGCACGTGTTCGGGGCCGTGCGGCTTCATGTCGATCGTATCCATCTGTGGCGGGCCGCCGTCGAGATGAATGTTGATGATCGCTTTCTGCGATGAGCCGATGTGCTGTTCACTTTCCGCTCGGAGCAGGTCGGCCAAGGTCAGACCGGTCAACCCGAACGCACCGGCGCGCAGAAACGTTCGGCGTGCGATGCCGTCACAATGACGATGCGGTTTGCCCTGAAGGTTAAACATGACGCGAATCCGACCTGTGATTATATCGGCTGCGGGCGGAACCCTGCATGATGCATCCCTGAATGATCGGTCAACGTGTTGAACCGAGCCGAGCTCTGTGAACCCAGTCACCGCGCAGCGGTGTTAGGCATGTCGCCTGGATGTCAGAATCGAGTCAAAAAGCAGCGCCGCACCCCCATTTCGCACGAGAATCCACCCTCAATCGCCCTTTATTTCGGTTATAATGTCGCGACGTAACCGGGTGTGTTCACCGCGAATGCATCTTCTGTTTCTCACTTGGTGGTTTGACAATTACTGGAGTCTTCCCATGAGGCGATCCCTTCCCACTTGTGCCTTGGCGGCGATGTTTGTGACGGCGTGCGTGCTGCATGTCCCGGCCGCGCGGGCCGACAAAGCGTCCGCGGAAAAAACCCTGGCCGACAAAGGGCTGACCAAGCGCGGTTCCTACTTCGTGCTCGAAGGTGAAACGGAACTGGCGAAAAAAGTGTCGGCGGCGCGGCGATCCAAAAGCGTGATGGACCGCGGCCTCCGCGACCTTCGCAAAGAAGAAGCCAAGCTCAAACGGATCAAGAGCTACATCGCCGGCAAACGTTTTGAAGCCCGCAAATGGTTCAAGCAATTGTCCGAACCCAACCTCACCGCGGCGCGGAACAACCAGATCGTCGCCAAGCTCGAACTGATCGAAGGCGAATTGAAAGAGATCGAGCAGGGGCCGTTGAAGAAACAGCAAGGCGTGTTCAACGAGGTGAACGGCACGTACATCGAAGCGCGCGACAAGTACATCGCCATGGTGCTCGAATCACAGGCGGATTCCAAGAAGCTCGCCAAGGCGTATGAAGATCTGTCGAAAGACGCGGCGGTGACGGGCGCGATCAAGCAACTGAGCGAAGCCGACGAGAAGAAATACGTGTTGGGCCCGAGCTCGGTGTTCAAATCACAGAATGCCGTCGCCGGCACGATGGCGCGGCAGATCATCACCGAAGACATTGAAGTCAAAGTCGAAAACGATGTGCCCTGGGTCGAAGTGATCATCAACGGCAAGCAACGCCGATCGATGGTACTCGACTCCGGCGCCGGCCTGATCAGCCTGCCCTGGGACGTGGCGGAAGGCATCGGCCTGACACCGTCGGCCGACACGCCGGTGATCCGCCTGCAACTGGCGGACGGCAAAATCGTCGAAGGCTGGCAGATGGAGATCAAATCCGTGCAGCTCGGCCCGTTCAAGGTCGACAATGTCGAATGCGCCGTGCTGCCCAAGGAACTGGTCGCAGCCGAACCGTTGCTCGGCGGCACGTTCCTCAAACACTTTGTCTACAAGCTTGACCTGAAAAACAAACGGATCGACATGGCACGCGTCAAGGGGCACTGACGCTCATCCAACCGTGTCGAATTCAAAGGGCGGGCATTCCGCCCTTTTTTAATTGTCATCCCTGTACTTCAACCCAGATCAGGCTGGACCACGCCAACTCGGCGTTCGCTTGCACGGCGCGGACGTGTTACCGGTGCGTGCCGGAGCGTCCGGCGCCGCCAGGGGTTTTACGACGAAGTCGCCCTTAGAATAACCCCATGCTCGCGTGGCTTGCATCGGAAACCGGCATGTGGGTGGTCACCGCGCTGATGGTGATGCCCGGACTGTGGTTCACGATGCGAGGCTGGATCGGCCATCGAGCCAAGGGTTCGCCGCGGTGTCGTAAATGTTTCTATTCGATGGTCGCCGCCACGTCCCTGACCTGCCCCGAGTGCGGCCGCAAACACAAAAAGGAAATCGATCTCTTGCGGCCGCGGCGTTTTCGCAAACGTCTCGTGGTCGGCCTGTTGATATTGTCGCTGGGTTTGTACCTGGCGTTTTGGCCGGATGTGATGCAGCGCCGTCATCGCGAAGTGGGAAGTGAAAAATGGTACATCGCCGCGATTCCAACCACCGCGTTGATCATCGCGCTGCGCTGCCATCATGACTACGAAATGCTCGAACTGGTCAATGAACGGATGTACGGCTCGTACGACAAACCGGATTACGTTGACACAGTATGGTTTTCAAAGGGTGAATCGGCTGGGGATTTTTTCAACGAAACGACGATGTTTCGTGTCAAGGGCGAACTCTATCGATGGCAGGTTCGGCTGCTGATAGATCAGGCGGAATTATTGATTCGCAATCGTGAAGCCGACGATGACGAGCACGTGTGGTACGCAGTTCGATGGTTGGTGTGCGCGGCGTATCAGGATGACGCTGCGTTTGATGGCCTGATGGAAGCTCTCCAATTGAAAGGCGATCCGGACCTCCGCGCCGATGCGGTTCTGGGCCTGGGGCTGCTGCCGGGTCGTGATGAGCAGGTGATCGATGGCCTCGTATCGTTGTTGGATGATGACGAAATGGCGGTCGTGGGCACCGCGGCGATGGCGCTAAGTGTGCGCGGTGACGGACGATTTCGCGCGGCGCCGAAGCTGGTAGAGATTGTCAAACGCAGTATGGGCGCGGCGTGGGGAGAATACGGATATGCCCGCAATTACAGCAGATGGACGGACAACGCTGCCGACAACGCTCGAAAAACGCTTCGGTCGTTCGGCGCCGCGGCCGTGCCATTGGTGCTGGACGAACTCGAGCAGTTCGACCCGTGGACCGATGCGCCCGCGCCCAACATCTGGTGGGAACTGTATCTGGCCATGGATGAAGACGGTGTCGATGCGTTACCACGTGTCGCCCAGTGGCTTCAACGTCCGGTCAAGGCGGATGCCGCGACGGCGCTGGAGATAGCGGAGCGTTATGAAGCGTTGATTCAGGCGTATGGGCATCATGCCGTCCCATTCCTCGTCGACCATATCGTCCGACTGAATGCGCGCGAGGACGATCACTTGCAGTGGGCGGTCACATACACCTTGCAGCAAATCACACCCAGCGTACGCGCGGTGGACGACGAGGTCGACGTGAACAACCCCGACGCCATTCCCAATTGGCATGCTCCCCACAAAGATCGATACTGGAAGCAAGTCGTACCCGTCCTCGTGACCTACATCACGCGTCACGACCCGCACGCGAATATCGATCAGATTTATGAATTGCTCCGATTGCTTGTAGCAATCGGTCCGGACGCCCGCGCGGCGATTGAGCCGTTGGGTAAGTGGCTGGATGATGCCAACGTCAAGGCGCCGTTCAGTTTGCGCACGGTATACAGCGAATTGAAGCGTGTGGCCACGGAGAAGGATAAGGCCGATTCGCGTTGAGCCCCGCCGCAACGGATCGTGCACTATGAATTCATGATCAGCTTCGGCGTCGCTAAAGTCTCGTTGCCCGTTGACATTGGGTGTCTGATATGATGCATGATTCTCCGATCAATCCCTCCCGTATAGAAAGGACCATGAGATGAAACTGAGTCGATCGACCCACATGCCCACGCAATTGTTGTTTGCCCTTGCGGGGCTGACGTTGTTCGCCTTTGCAGGCCGCGCTCAAGCGCACTGCGAAGTCCCTTGCGGTATCTACGCCGACCAATTGCGATTTGAACAGATGCTTGAAGATCAGAAGACCATTGCCAAAGCGATTGCACAAATCAACGCATTGGCGGGCAAGAACGATGCAAAATCCGCGAATCAACTCGCGCGCTGGGTCGCCACGAAAGAACAACACGCCACCCACACCCAGCACATCATCGCTCAGTATTTCATGACGCAGCGCATCAAGTCATCGGACAAAGCCGGTTACGCCAAGAAACTCGCGGCTGCGCATGCGGTGATGGTCGCCGCAATGAAAACCAAACAAGACGCCGCCGCTGACACCGCCGTTGCCCTGCGGAACGCCATCCTTGATTTCTATCGTGCTTACGAAGGCAAGGAACCGAAGTTGCATTCGCACGATTGAGCGCGAACGCCATCAACATGGAAATCCCATACCACCCCGCCGTTTCGGCGGGGTTTTTGTTTGTTGCGGTTAAATCTTATTTTCGCCGACGCCTGTTGAAGTGATTCATCTATTGTTGTATCTTAAAGGTGATATCTCGATCATTAAAAGAGGATTTCGGAGGCAAACAAGATGATATTCAGTGGAGAGGTGACGAAACGGTTGTGGCGTGATGCTGCGCCGGTGATCCTGTTGCTTTCGTTCGCGGTGGCGCTGCCTGTCAACGGCGTCAACTACAACTACCAAATCATCGCTGACAGAAACGACGTGATCGACGGCCGAACGGTCGGCAGCATCAACCAGGTCGCCATCAGCGGCAACGGCAACATTGTGTTCGCCTCGTCGATCAACGCCGGCAACGGCGGCATCTTCACGCCGACCAGTCTCATTGCCCAGACCGGGGACACCATCGACGGCAAGCAGATTTTTCTGCGACCTACCTTGCCCGACATCAATAACGCCGGCGTAGTGGTGTTCACCGCACGCGTCGGCAGCAGCACGTTTGGAAACGAAGCGATACTGACAGGGACTCGAATCGTCGCGGACAAGGACAGCGTGATCGATGGCCACAACATCGATACTGTGCTCGCTGCCCCGGTGATCAACAACCGGGGAGAGATTGTATTCCTCGCCCGGCCTGACACTGGCGGGACCGGTGTCTTCACCGAAACGAACAGGCTCGCGCAGTCCAGCATCAACGGCCCATTCCAATCAATCTTTGGCAGCGACCCCGGTCTCAACGATGATGGCACGGCGGTGTTTGAAGCGCGCGATACCAACAACGTCACCGGCGTGGGAAGTTCGGCCGGCGGTTTCTTCGCGCAACTTGGCGATTCGTTCGGCGGGCGAAACTGGAACGGTGCAGGGGTCGGCGGTGTCGATCCGGTGATCAACAACAACGATCTGGCGGCGTGGTACGGATTTGCAGATCAACGACCGGCGATCATGGCGTCCGACGGACGACTTATCGCGCGGGCCACCGATCCCGCCGGCTCCGATTTTATCCGTGACTTCAACAGCAACCTGGCCATCAACAACAACGATCAGATCGCCTACACGTTTCGGTTTCAGGGCATCGGTGGCGGGGCTGTGCGTGTGGACAATTCCTTTGTCGCCCAGACCGGCGACACGATCATGGGGCTGGACCTCGGCACATTCACCGGAACGGTCGACATCGACGACGCCGGCCGCGTGTTGTTCGTCGCCAACACCCGCCCGACCGGTCAGTTGGGTGCGTTCACTTCAACCCTCATCCTCGCCACGCCCGTGCCCGACGGCAATTTCGTCGCCAAACTCACCACCGGCTCGCCGGTTACGTTGTCGCAGACCATTGATACCCCAACCACCGGTCCGGTCAGCCTCGACTTCGACTACCTGTTCGAGACGACTACCGGCGTGCTCGATGTGTTCCTTAACGGCGACCTGCTCGGCACACTCAACGCGCCAGGTACGCTTGAATCAGATTTCCAAAGCGCCAGCTTCGCCATCGACCCGTCGCTGCTCAATCTCACCGGCGTGGATCTCACGTTTGAAATGGACGGACCCACCGGCTCGGTCGTCTTCATTGATAACGTCGAACTATCCGGCAGCACATTAATCAACGGCGATTTCCAAGACGCCTCCATCGCCCCATGGCAATTCACTACGACCGGCAACGGTCTGGTGCAGGTCGTGCCATTCACCGGCGTGGGCGTGCCCGAACCGGCGACGGGGTTGCTCGCTGCTTTTGGATGCATGGTGGTGCTGGGTCGTCGACGTCGAGTCGCCTGATTTATCGCCCCGCACCGTTTCCAGGATCAACTGCAGCACAACGCCCGGCTTCGCTTGGCCCCTGGCAAAAGCGTGAGCTGCTTCATCATGCGCCGGCTGAGTGCCGTTGCCAGCAAGAGCAATCGGGCGAGCGTCGATTCAGAGACATAATCCTGCGTCGCACCAGTGATCTGTCCCCGGCGGTGGTCAAGTTCAACTTGAAGATGCCTTGGGGAACTCGACGCAAAAACTGTGTGTTGGATTACTTCGTCGTGGCGTGGAAGACGCCGTCCCAGTCGTCGGCGGGTGGGTTGAGCAGGAAGTGTTCACAGCGTTCGGCGAAAACGCGGCAGGGCGCATCAGTTCGAGCGCCGGATTGAAACAGTTCAAGCGCCCGATCGAATTGCCTTGATTGGTACGCATCAAACCCTTCGACGAAGCAGCGTTGTTCATCGTTGAGTTGATAGTCCGGGCCGCCGAGTACTTCGAAGACGCAGACGGGGCGTGTTTTGCCTTTGACGACGACGTAATCGATGAGACGGACGGTGAAATGGTCGCCGATTTCACCGCGTGTGGTTTCACTGATGAGCAGCGTCGTGCCGTACTGTTTGTTGAGTCCTTCGAGGCGTGCGCAGACGTTGACGGCGTCGCCGATGACGGTGTAGTCCATCTTCTTGACGGAGCCGAGGTTGCCATGAATGAGTTCGCCGGTGTTGACCCCGATGCCGATATGGACGGCGGGGAGTTCGGCGGCTTCGCGTTCGGCATTGAACTCGTCGAGGACGTGTTTCATGCGGAGCGCGGACTGGACGGCATTGACGGCGTCGTCCTCGCTGGGAATCGGCACGCCGTATAACGCCATAAGTGCATCGCCCATGTATTTGTCAGCGATGCCGCCGACGGCGAGCGTTTCATCGACCATAAGCGTGAAGTATTCATTGAGAAAATCGAGCACGGCTTCGGCGCTGAGTCCTTCGCAGATGGTCGTGAACTGCCGGATGTCGGACATGAGCACGGTCGCTTTGGCGCTGATGCCGCCGAGGCCGCGCAAGCGCGGGTCGTTCATGACTTGTTCGACGATCTCGCGCGGCATGTACCGGGTGAGCGTGCTGCGTGTGCGTTTCTCTTCGGTGATGTCTTCGATGACGATGACGACGCCGTCACGAACGCCCTCGTGGTCAAGCAATTCCTGTGCGGTGAGGTTGATGCTGCCCTCACGGCCTGTGGGCGAAATGAATTCGAGATCGTACTCGATAACTTCCTTGTGTTCATCGTCTTTGAAGATGCTGGTGATGGCTTCGGTGATGGTGGCGTTGTCTCCGCCGAGCACTTGCCGGATGTCCTGCCCGACGATCGCGCCGGTTTCGCTGTCGAAGAGTTTGAACGCGGCGGTGTTCCCGGTGACGATGCGGTAATCTTCGTCGAGCGTCACGATGCCGGCCGAGATGGATTCCTGAACGCTTTGCAGGTAGTTCTTCATCCGCACGGTGTCGGCATACAGCTTGGCGTTCTGGAGGGAAAGACCGATTTGGCTGCCGATCGCGCCGAGGAGGTCTTCGTCTTCTTCGTCGAAGAAGCCGGTGGCTTTGTTGATCGCCTGCACAACGCCGGCGAGGCTGCCGTCTCGATCCCAGACGGGTACGCACAGAACACTTCGCGTGCGGTATCCGGTTTTTTTGTCAAACGCCTGGTTGAACCGTTCGTCTTCGTAGGCGTCGCGGATGTTGACGACTTCCATGTTCGTGGCGCAATGGCCGGCGAGACCGGTGTCGGCGGGAAACCGAATCTCAGCAAGCTTGGTGCCGCGGGCGACCATGGACCACAGTTCGTTGGAGCTTTCGTCGTAGACAAAGAACGAGGCGCGGTCACAGCGGAGAATTTCCTCGACCTTCTCGACAATAGTGTTGATCAGCTCGCCGATATCCAGCGTTTGCGTAATCGCATTGGCGACGTCGAGCATGATGCTCATCTTGTAGTGGCTGGTCATCAACCTCTGATAGAGGTTGAAGTTCTCGACGGCGATGGCGGCCTGGTTGGCGAAGGCGCGGAAGATGTTTTCATCTTCGGGGCCAAACGGGCCGCGGTCTTTGTTGATGACCTGAATCGCGCCGATGATTTCGCCCTGAAGATTACGGACCGGACCGCAGAGAATGTTGCGCGTGCGGTAACCGGTTTTCTTGTCGACGGCCTGGTTGAAACGTTCGTCGGCGTAGGCGTCGGGGATGTTGATCATCTCACCGGTTTTGGCGGCGGGGCCGACGATGCCAGCGCCGGCGGGTACGCGGATTTCCTTGGTCTCGGCGCCTTGGGCGACCTTCGACCACAGTTCGTTGGTGACCGGATCGATCAGGAACAGCGAGGCGCGGTCGGCTTTCATGACCTTGCTGGCGGTTTTGACCAGCCGATCGATCAATCCTTCGATGCCCTGGCGAAGCGCGGAGTTGGCGGAGATGTCGAGGTATTCGTTCAGATGCCGCAACGAACGTTCCGCCGTCCGGCGTCGCGCGAGGTTTTCCTGATAGCGCACGTTGGTGTCGCGAAGGCGCTTGGTGACGACATCGAGAAACCCGGACGCCAGCGACGGTAGTTCCTGAATCAGGTGCGCAAGGTCGACGTAATGAATGCGCAGGGTTTGTGTTTCACCGATGGCGCGGACGGATGCGGTGCGAACACCGTCGGAGAAGTAGCCCAGGTCGCCGATGGCTTCACACGGCCAGATGGCGGCGATGGGCGTTTCCGTGCCGTCGTCTTCGTTGCGGTAAACGAGCACGCTGCCACTGATGATGACATCCATGAACGTGGCGGGCGTGTCCTGAGAGATGAACTGTTGGCCGGGTTCGAGTTCAACTTCCTCGGCGACGGCGCAGACCTTGCCCATCTCTTCATCGTTGAGTCGCGCAAACAGCGGGCAACTGCGAAGCCGATCGACGCGTTGGGAAAGCACGCCGGTCCAGAGTCTGTCTTCGCTGATGAGGCCGAGTTCGACAAGGATCTGTCCAAGACGTTTGTCTTCACCTTGATCACGTAGCTCGCGTTGGGTTTGCAGCGCCGCCTCCAACTGCTGTTGATCACAGTTGAGGTACTGCCCAATCTTGGGCGCGGCGGGCGTGGATTCGTCGATGGACATTCTGTTGGAAGCGGCCCCGTAAACCATGAAACGGCCAAACGCACGGCGACCAGGTGTTTTTGGCGCAGGGACATCGGCGGCCCTCGGTAACCTTCATCGACTATTCTATGTCAAGCATCCACAGAACGACAGCATGCAAGATCCGCAACTGGAAGGGATCACACGCGTTACGGTTGATGGACAGGTGTGATCGCCAACCGATCGGCACCGGTTTCACCCACGCGGCGCTCATCGTACATCGGGTAGATGCGGCCGGGCAGCACATGGCTGAGCCCGGGTGATTCGGCCCGCAGGTAGTAGACCAGTTCGTGTTGGCCGGCATTGAGGTTGCGGATGAAGCCGCTCACGCGATCGTCACGAAAATCGGTGTGCACCAGATGTCGCCGCAGCGGGCCGCGCCATTGTTGGTCGGCAAACTCAAAGCCGGCGGGTTTGAAATCTTCAACGAGGACATACGACTGAGCGACGGCCGACTCAATCACAAGGCGCACCGCGATGACTTGGCCTTGGGCGATCGGTTCGGTGATCGGCTTGCCCTCAAGCGTGGTGTAACTTCGCAGCATGGTGAGCAGGCGACCGGTTGGCTTGACCTGATCCAGACGCTGTGTGCCTTTGGCGGTGATGCTGTAGTAGACGGGATCGTCACCGTCAGACTGAATCACGATGGTGCGTTCGTCTCCGACGATGTCAGCCCGTGTCAGTTGCACACGATGGGCCTTGGTATCAGTCGGCTTGAACTGTCCGCTGTGCATGACTTTGCCGTTGACACGGATGGTGATGCCTTGCGCCTTGCCGAACACCGGCGCGATATGGACGAGGTCGGCCAACGCCTCAAGCGCCCAAGCGGTGTCGCGCGTGTGTGACCAGCGATGGCCGCGCCGGGTGGCGAGCACACGGAGGGCGTTGTCGTAGCAGTCATCGATGGATTCGCCGGACGCGACCATCCCGCGCAGCTTGAGTGACAGGTCGGC
>JANQKH010000009.1 GCA_028281215.1 Phycisphaeraceae bacterium
AACTGCTTGACGGTCAGGGTGACGCCGCGATCGGTCAGATCCGCGCGGTCGAACAGGGCATCGATGCCTTCGACTTTTTCCCGGAGCAGGGTGATGACGGGCTTCGACAGACGCGCCGAGACACGGCCGGGTTCGCCGAGTTTCATCACCACGTTGTCGAACGCAACGCCGTCGTCGGTTTGCTTGCGCGCGGCTTGGATCGGTCCGCTGAGATTGGCGTCGAGTTGGTCGGCTTTGGCGACGAGCGACCATGTGCCTTCGTTGCCGTTTTCCGTGGGTTTGAGATCGACGCGAGCATTGGCGTTGAGTTTGCCGCCGACCGCCTTCGCGAGCATGCCGTCGGTCATCAGCAATTCATCCAGCAGCGACAGCGCGAAGTCTTTCACGTCGGCGTTGAGGTTGACCGTCAGCTTTTCGTAATCGATCGAACCGTCCGGCTTGAACACCTGGGTTGCTTGGCCGTTGAACGCGAGCGTGCCGGTTTCGTTGCCCTGACCGGTTTGAGCTTTGCCATTGACGATTACGTGGCCGTTGTTGGGTCCGTCATATTGAATGGTGATGCCGTCGATCGAAAGGGTGCGTTCGCCGAGTTTGGGGTCTTTGATGGTGATCTTCATCGGCGCGACGGTGAACGTGGCGGTCGACTTGAACAGATCGACGCCGGCTTCACCCGGTTTGATGTCGGCGTGACTGTTGATGACCATGTCACCGGCGCTGACAAACTCAAAGGGCATTTCGGCCTGATCGCCTGCGGCTTTGACGAGTTGCTCAAAGGTGTCTCTGGTGATTTTCAAGCGCAGCAATTCACCGTCGTCCAGCACGAGGCCGATGAGTTGGAGGTCGTCGTCAAACTTGGCAGTGGTGTTGGCGTTGAGGTTGAGCAGGTCGGCTTTGACGTTGACGCGCGTTTTGAGATCGCTGAGGCTGCCGGAGGCGCTGTAGGTGACTTTGACGGTTGGGCCGACGATGGCGGCGAGTCGGCCGCCGGCGTTCGACAAACTGTCAATCAGTTTCGTGGGCGCTTCGGCGCTATTGTCCGGCGCTTCGATTTGCAGCTTTGAGATTTGCAGCTTGCCGTCGGCACTGAACAGGTCTTTGACATCAGCGGCGGATTTGATGCGGCCCTTGAATCCGCCTTGCTCGATCTGCCCCGTCACGGAATAGGCGATCTGCTGCCCGCTGGCGATGTTGACTTGCAACTCGCCTTCGGTGAGGACGGCCGGTTCCTGGTTGAACGGTTTGAACGTTGCATTCGGTGCCTTGAGCGCCAGTTTGATGGCGAAGCCTTGCGGGTAGGTGGTTTCCTTCTGGTCGTCCTTGTCTTCGCTCGGTCCCAGTGCGCGCTGGAGGTTCAGCGTGCCGTCTTCGTATTGTTCGATGTTGACTTCGTCGGCGGTGAGCGTGACGTTGCCGAAGTTCTTGTTGCCCTGGACCAGTGAAAGCAGGGTGACGTCGGGCACGTCGGCGGAGGCGGCGAGGATGACGTTGCCTTCGGGGTCTTTCAACCGCAAGCCTTTGACGGACGTGGACGAAAACCAGCCGACGTTTAGTTCATCGATTTCCACCTCGCCGGGCAGGGAGTCGTTGACGAACGATAACACGATGCCGGTCCCAAAGCCGGTGCTGACAATGGTCGGCAGCAACAACACGAACACAATCAAGAGGACGAACAGCGCGCCGACGATTTTCAGTAGTCGGCGTTTTTTCTTTTTGGGTTTCGCGTTGGCATCGTCGGAAGTGACGGCGTTGGTCTGATCGGTCATGACATTGCCTTTCTCTTTTCGGTCCGGCAGAGCTTTATTGTAAGCGCCGGGACGCCGCCGGTCAGTTCTAGGATCGCGTGAAAATGACAAGTGGCGTGACGCCAAGGAGTTTCACGCTGTGTTAAAAACAATCGACACGAAGCGAGGTGGGATTGATCGTCAGTTTTCCCGGATGCGGCGGACCAGATCGCTGAGAAATTCGACGGCGCCTTCTTCCATGTCGCCGATTGGACCGGCCTCGAAGTCGGTTTCCTCCGGTGATTCCTCGAGTGAGCGGTCGCCGAACACCATCGTCCCACCGCTGTAATGCGAGCCGAACGTCTCGGCGCAACTGACAACTTGATAGAGGCCCAGCACAAACTGGTTGCCGTCGAGTTCCTTAAAAGGATGCAGAAACGCCGCGACCACATACTCATCGGTGAAGGCGTACCGCGCATCGAGGGCCGAGTGATAGTTCGCTTCCATCATTTCGACGATCTGATTGGGTGAGATACGGGTTTGCTCGGCGATGTAACCGACGATGCGCATGCGATTGGCGGTTGCCTGCGTCTGAATCATGATGGGGAACGCGCCGACATGAAACATCCAGACCCACGTCGGTTCCTGCACTTGCTTTTCAACATGCGAGCGGAGCCCGACTTTGTCGAAGAAAAGATCGATGTCCTGATTGGTCATGTCGTCTCCCGTGAAAAGCATACTATCATTGAACGTGTTGCGATGGCGGCCGATGTGGTGAACAAAAGCTGAGAGCACGCGGGACAGGACAATGTTGCATCGAAGCAAAATGGTGGATGTGGCGAGTCGGTTTCCCGCGTTGCTACGCGGCGCTGCCTTCTTGGGACGAACCAAAGGGCGGTTCCGTGTGCTTGATCGGTTGACCCGCCCGGCGCGGCCGCTGACGCGACCGGACTTATCGGCGTGGGAACACCACGAATTGTCCGCCGTCTGGATCGGACACGCCACCGTCCTGCTTCGCCTTGGTGGTTTAAACATCGTGACCGATCCGGTGTTCTCCCGGCGGATTGGATTGGGGCTGGGGCTGATGACGTTGGGGTCAACGCGAAAGGTGATGCCGGCGCTGTCGCTCAAAGAGTTGCCCGCAATTGATCTGATTCTTCTCTCGCACGCCCATTTTGATCACCTCGATCGACCGACACTGCACCGCCTGCCCAAACAAAGCGTGGTGATCACCGCGCGCCGGACATCGAACCTGGTCGCCGATCTTGGCTTTCGTGAAGTGATCGAACTGGATTGGAACGAGGATGTGCGGATTGACGGTTTGTTCATTCGCGCGCTGGAATCGAACCATTGGGGGGCGCGGACGTTGTACGATCAATACCGCGGGTTCAATGGCTACCTTTTGGAAACCACGGAACATGCAAACACGGAGCCGCGCCGTGTGTTGTATTTCGGTGACTCGGCGTACCACGAATACTACCGAGGCATGGAGCCGGTGGATCTGGCGATCGTCGGTATCGGCGCGTACGATCCGTGGATTCGTCATCATGCAAACCCGGAACAGGCGTGGGAAATGACGCGGCACGTGCAGGCGCGGCATGTGTTGCCGGTGCATCACAGCACGTTTCGACAAAGCCGCGAACCGATGGACGAGCCGCTGTCGCGCCTGCTGGCGGCGGCGGGGCCGCGGTCACCGATGATCGTCGCGCACCGCGTGGGCGATCACTGGTCGCTTGGCGCCGGTTCGTCACAAGGCGATTCCATTTGAGTCGGGTTTCGAGCATAATGTGACAGGGGTCTTATGACCGCGACGTCACGTCATTCCGCTGAGTCCATCAAGCGTTCGCTTCGTATCAAGCTGGCGCGCCTTGTCGCCGCAGTGGTGTTATTCACTGCCGGCGCGTTGATTCTGGGCGGATTCCTTTCACTACGCGGCATTTTGCGGGAGCAGGCGCAGGTACGTTTGCAAACGGAACTGACCGGCCGACAGCGCTTGCTTGATGCGTACATCCGCCAGCAATTTGAACGGGTGAAACTGGTCGCCAGCCGCACGCAATTGCGGCGCCTGCTGCGGCAACACGTCGACGGCGCGGTCGACCTCGCAGACGTCGCCGAACGTTCCACGCGTATTCTGACTGACGCGCGGGACAGCACCGACACATTCATTGATATCTGGATCACCGATCCGAAGGGCAAGGTGATTACGTCGACAAATCTGCAACGGATGGGCGAGTCGTTCGCGGATCACGAGGCGTTTCTGGGTGGGCGCGAAGAGCCGGCGATGCTGCCGCCGCGCAGCAATCAATCGATTCACCGCAGCATCGTCGCGGCGCCGGTGATTTCGACCGATGATGTGTTTCTCGGTGTGGTCATGGTGACGCTGGATGTCAGCGATATGCATGACATGCTGCGTGCCGACCTGCTGGAGTCGCAAACCACGCGGGTAATGGTGGGTATGCAAAGCAATGGATCGATTGAACTGTTCTTCGCACCGGAAGGGGAAGCGACGACATTCAAACCGGCCACGATACCGGCGCTGGCAGCTGCTGTGTCGGGGAAGACCGGGTTCGAACAATTTGTGGATTACAAAGGTAACGATGTGCTTGCCGCCTTCGCGCCGGTGGGATACGGCGGCTGGGGCGTGGCGGTGAAGATCGATGTAGATGAAGCGTACGCACCGATCAAAACGCTGAGGATGTGGTCGCTGTTGATCGCGATCATCGTACTCATCGTGGCGGTATCGCTTGCGTTGCTTACCGCTGGCCGATTCGCACGACCGATTCGTCGGCTGACCAACGCTGCATCCGCGCTCGCCGACGGCGATTACTCCGCCCGCGCCGAGATCGATTCCGATGACGAACTGGGCGTGTTGGGTCAGGTGTTCAACGACACTGCAGCGGCCTTGCAGAAACATCGCGAACACTTGGAGGAACTGGTCCAACAGCGCACCACGGAATTGCAGGCATCCATCGAACAACTCGAAGATTCTCGGGCGATTTTCCGGTCGCTCGTCGAAGGATTGCCCCTGCACATCTTCCGCAAGGATGTTGATGGCCGATTCATGTTCTGCAACGAACGGTTCGCCGGCTCGATGGATCGCACGGTCGAGGAAGTGATCGGTAAAACCGACTACGACTTTTTCCCGTCGGAACAGGCGGACAAGTATCGCGCCGATGACCAGCGCGTTATGACCATGCAGACCACATTTCATGACATTGAAGCGCATCACGAACATGGCCAGCTCCACTATGTCGAGGTGGTCAAGTCGCCGGTGTACGATCACCGTCACCAGGTCGTGGGCGTACAGGGCGCGTTTTGGGACGTTACCGATCGCAAGCGGGCACAGGAAGCCATCGCGGCAAGCCAGGCCTTAACCCGGCAGATCATCGACACTGCATTGGATGCGTTTGTCGCGATGGACGCCCGGGGCGAAATTGTCGACTGGAACCCGCAAGCCGAGAAGATATTCGGCTGGGCGCGTGAGGAGGTGGAAGGGCGAAAACTTTCCGAGACGTTGATTCCAGAACGATTTCGCGCCGACCATGAACGCGGGTTGGCGACGTTTCTCGATACCGGCGCCGGCCCCGTGCTCAACCAGCGCATTGAACTGGTGGCCTTGCACAAAGCCGGCCATGAGTTCCCGATCGAACTGACCATCGCCGCGATTCCCGTCAATGATTCCTACCGATTCAACGCGTTCGTGCACGATATTTCCGTGCGCCGGCGACATGTTCAGGAGCTGCAGGAAACACAGGAACAACTTCAGGGCGCCAAGGACGCCGCTGAATTTGCCAATCAAGCCAAGAGCGATTTCCTCGCCAACATGAGCCACGAAATCCGAACGCCCATGAACGGCGTGCTCGGCATGATCGAACTGATGATGAACACCGAGACGTCACCCGAACAACGCGAGTATCTGCGACTGGCCAAAGGTTCCGCCGAGGCCTTACTCAACATTCTCAACGACATTCTCGACTTTTCCAAAATTGATGCAGGCAAGATGGAACTGGACATGCATCCGTTCCATTTGCGCGATTCGGTCGGCGACACCCTTCAGACACTGACGCTTCGCGCGGCGGAAAAAGGACTCGAACTGGCGCTGCGCATTCCGTCGGCTGTCCCCGACCGGTTGATCGGCGATCAGGGCAGGTTCCGGCAAATCATCATCAATCTCGTCGGCAACGCGATCAAGTTCACCGACAGCGGTGAAGTGGTCGTCGACATCAGCCTCAAAGATGCCGACGACGAGCGAGCGCTGCTGCACATGAGCGTGTCTGATACCGGGATCGGCATCAGCAAGGAAAAACACGACGCTGTGTTTGAGTCGTTCGCACAGGCCGATTCATCGACGACGCGCGAGTTCGGCGGCACCGGTTTGGGTCTGGCGATCTGTCGGCAACTGGTCGAACTTATGGGTGGTCGAATCTGGATGGATAGCGAAATCGGCAAAGGCAGCACGTTTCACGTTGAGATTCCCTTTGACCTTGGTGATCGGGATGCGCATTACGTGTTGCCCACCCCGGAAGAGTTGAAAGGGTTACCGGTGCTGGTGGTCGATGATAATGCGACCAACCGTCTCATTCTGGAAGAAATGTTGCTGAGTTGGCGGATGCATCCCATTGTCGCGCCCGATGCGAAGACCGCGTTGCAACGGATTGATCAAACGTCGGACACGGATCCAGAGGTGCGTCTTGCATTGCTTGACGGCATGATGCCCACGATGGACGGGCTGACGTTGGCCGAGAAAATCCGTGAGCGGCCGGCGTGCGCTGCACTGCCGTTGTTGCTGCTGTCGTCGGGCACGCGGCCGGATGATGTAACCCGCGCGCGGTCGCTGGGTATTGCACGTTGTTTGCCCAAGCCGGTAAAGCCTTCGGACTTGCTTGATGCGATGGTTCTCGCGCTGCGCCGAAAGAAACCTATGGATGCAAGTGGGTCGGATGAACCGGATGCCGGACGCCCGAAGCGCTTGCTGAATGTGTTGCTCGCCGAGGATACGCGAGTCAACCAGCAGGTGGCGGTGAGACTCCTCGAAAAACGCGGGCATCGCGTGACCGTGGCGGATAACGGTAAGCTTGCGGTGTCATGTTTTGGCGAGCAGCCGTTCGATGCGGTGTTGATGGATGTGCAGATGCCGGAGATGGATGGACTCGAAGCGACAGCGGCGATCCGGGCGGTGGAGAAGCCCGCCGGCGGACACGTGCCGATCATCGCCATGACCGCGCACGCCATGAAAGACGACCGCCAGCGATGTCTCGATGCGGGGATGGATGATTACCTATCGAAACCGATTCACGCTGACGAGTTGTACGACGTGCTCGAACGTAATGCGGGTGATACGCCGGATGACCAATCATCGTCGCAGGACCGACCGCGATCGGAACTCGTTAACCAGACAAGTGATTCAACCGACGGCGACGATCAATTCCACATGGCGGATGCCATGGCGCACGTGGGCAACGACGAGACCCTGTTGCGCGAGTTGGCAGGGATTTTTCTCGACGACATCCAACCTATGATGCAACAACTCGGCGTGGCGATCGACCGTGAAGACCCGATCGAGGCTCGACGGTTGGCGCACGCGGTAAAAGGTTTGTCTGTGAATTTCGGCGCAGCGAACGCTTGTCAGAATGCCGTGTCCATCGAGTCGCTGGCCAAGGTTGAAAACTGGAGCGCCATCGGCGCCCATTGGCATTCGCTTCAGGAACAGATCACCACGCTGATCGATGAGTTGCAGCGCTGGACGCAAACGAAAGAGGGGTGAATCATGGCATTGGCATACGTTGTCGACGACCTTCGAACCGATCAGGTATTGGTGACCCGATTACTCGAAGCGCGAACCGACTTGGAGGTGATTTGCGCCGGTGACGGCGTCGAGGCGCTGTCGCGGATGGACGAAAGGCAACCGGACCTGGTGTTAACCGATTTGCAAATGCCGAACCTCGACGGTTTGCAACTGACACAGGAAGTTCGCCGGCGATTCCCGGGTGTGCCGATCATTCTCATGACCGCGCATGGCAGCGAAACCGTCGCGGCCGAGGCGCTGCGGGTGGGCGCCGCCAGTTATGTGCCCAAGCGCCTGCTCTCGCGTGATCTGACCACGACGGTGGAGCGCGTGCTCAGCATCGCCGCTTCCGAACGCCAGTTTCATTCGGTATTTCAGAGCATCATCCGAAGTGAATACGATTTTCAATTGGACAACGACACCAATCACATTCAGCCATTGATCGGATTTCTGAGGCAGGATCTCAAGCGGTTCAATTTTTGCGATGAAACGACGATGATGCGCATCGGCGTGGCGATCGACGAGGCGATCTGCAATGCCGTGCATCACGGCAACCTTGAAGTGGATTCCGAACTTCGCGATGACGGCTACGACCTTTATGTTTCGCAGATCGCCGAGCGCAGCAAGCAGAGTCCGTTCAAGGAAAGGCGTGTCCACGTCCGTGCGGAGGTGACCGCCACTCAAGCCACCTACACCGTGCGCGATGAAGGCAACGGTTTCGATCCCGACAGCATCCCCGACCCCACCGACCCGGCCAACCTCGCCAAAGCCAGCGGCCGGGGGTTGCTCCTGATCCGCACCTTCATGGACAGCGTGGATTTCAGTGACGAAGGCAAGCAGATCATGATGGTCAAATATCGTGATTGATCCGGCAAAGCGTGAAGCTGTGCGCTATAATGCTCCATCAAGTAAGGTCGTTCCTCTTCCGGGGAACCCCTCCGTTTAATCTCACTTTTGGGAGGTTTTTTCATGGGAATCTGGGACAAAATTCGCGGCGAATTCATCGACATCATCGAGTGGACGGATGATTCCAACGACACGATGCTGTATCGCTTCGAACGTCACGGCAACGAGATCAAGAACAACGCCAAGCTCACCGTGCGCGAAGGGCAACAGGCGGTGTTCGTCAATGAAGGGCAGATTGCCGACGTGTTTGAGCCGGGCATGTACACGCTGAGCACGGAGAACCTGCCCATTCTCGCGACGCTCAAAGGTTGGAAGTACGGCTTCAGCTCACCGTTCAAGGCTGAGGTTTATTTCGTTTCGACCCGGCGCTTTCGCGATCTGAAATGGGGCACCAAGAATCCGATCATGATTCGCGATCCCGAAGTGCCGTCCGGCGTGGAGGTCCGCGCGTTCGGCACGTACACCATTCGCATCAACGACGGCGCGACGTTCATCCGTGAAATCGCCGGCACCGATGGCCACTTCACCACTGATGAACTGGTGCAGGATCTGCGCAACAAGATCGTCGCCCGCTTCGCTGACGCGATTGGTGAAAGCGGCCTGTCTGTGCTCGACATGGCGGCCAACTACGACGAACTCGGCGAGCAATTGCGAGAAAGAATTGACGTCAAGTTTGATGCGTACGGTGTCGACCTCCTCGAACTGTTGGTTGAAAACATCTCACTGCCTGAAGAACTTCGCAAAATCATGCGCGAACGCATGAACATGGACCGCGTCGGCGATTTGAACCGTTACCAGCAGTTCAAGACCGCGCAGGCGATCGAGGACATGGCGCAGAATGAAGGCATGGCCGGCGGCATGGCGGGCGGCGGCATGGGCATGGGCATGGGTTACGCCATGGCGTCGCAGATGAACAACGCGCTGAACCCGCAGCAGGCCCCGCAGCAAGGCGCGCCGGTTGGGCCGCCTCCGATCCCGCAGGCGGCGCAGTTTTTCCTCGCGGTTAACGGCCAGCAGCAGGGGCCGTTCGACACCGCTGGGTTGCAGCAGAAGATTCAAAGCGGTGAGCTAACCGCCGAGACGCTCGTGTGGAAACAGGGTATGGCGAACTGGCAGAAAGCGAGCGAGGTCGGTGAAGTGGCCGGCCTGTTCGGTGCTGCGCCGCCGCCGATTCCGCCGGCGGGGTAAGTGTAAATTGAACGGAACATTCTGGAGGTCGGT
>JANQKH010000062.1 GCA_028281215.1 Phycisphaeraceae bacterium
ATCCTTGTGCTGCTCGAACAGTGCTTTCTTTTCCGCCTCAGTGGGCGCCTGGATGACGTTGAGGTACCGCTCGTGGGTGATTTCAATCGCGGTGATTTCCGCGACGGCGCTTTGGTCATAGATAAACCGCTTGAGCATCGGTTCACTGACGCGCGGGGCGCCGGCTGTGGACACAAACCGCCGTGCGTAGATCATGCCTGCGAACTGCGGATCCATCCGCGCCATGCGCGGGTCGTTCTGAAGCACTGCTGTGCTCGCCAAGCGGTGTTGCATGTTGACATGTCGCTGGCCGAGCACCAGCGCCATGTATTGCTGGACGATGGACCAGTTTTTGATCGCCGCCAGCACGCGTTCTTCGGATGCCTGTGTCGAACGCAGCACGATGTTGAACTGCTCCGGCGTGATCTCCGTCGCTTCGAGCAACTTGATCGCTTCACTTCGACTGGCCGAGATGCCCATGTTCTCGGCGTCGGCCAGAATTAGAATCCATTGCATCGAATCGAGCGCTTTGGGAAACCCGCCAAGGTGATAACTCTCATCGGGATAGTGCATCGAGAACGCGGGAGACACCGATTGGAGCAGGCGCATGTCGGTGTTGGCCTGTTCGAGGTCTTCGGGCAGAATATCGCGGCCGTCAATCGTGCCGATCGGAATATCGCCCGGCCTGGTGATCAACTGATCAACGGTGCCTTGAGCCAGGAACGCCACCATCAGCAGGCAGCCGCCGACGACGAGAATGATTTTGTTGTACTTACGCAGGAACCTGAGCATGGCGGATCTCCGCGGCTTGCGGGTGTAAAGTCTTGAATGTAAGTGTGTTATCGGCGAATTCATCCGGCAGATCGGAGAATTCGAGCAAAGCAGTATAGCGAGTTGAATGCGTCAAGTTGGATCGGGGAATTCGGAAGGGGGAAGTCCGGCGGGTTGTTACCTCAACGTCAACGATAGCCTCGAAACGCTTCGGCGCCGCGCGACGTTCGCACACCATCGGGGATCAGAATGATTCCAACGACCTGTTCATCTTCGATGTCATCGAAGGCCACAAGGAACATGAGCCGCCAGCGGGGCAGTTGGCGGATGAGGGAGACTTGCATGTCGCGGGACTCACCGCGGTTGACGTCGAGGGTCTGATTGTAGGCAACCTGCCATTTGGTGGTCATCTGGTATGTGAAGCCGAAGCTGAGCAGATCGCTTTCGATGACATCGATGCGGCTGTAATCGGTGTACCACGTGAGGCGCGGTGTCTGTTTGTAGGTACTGCCGATGCGCCACTGGGCCATGCGATCGTTCTCGAGGCTGTAGGTGGTCTCGGCGACGACGGCGAGGGATTCGCTGAGGTTCCACATCAGTCGGGTGTAGAAGTGATCGCCGCCAACGGTGTATTCCGGGCGGTAGCTGTAGTAGCG
Organism: Phycisphaeraceae bacterium; assembly: GCA_028281215.1. Lineage (GTDB taxonomy): Bacteria > Planctomycetota > Phycisphaerae > Phycisphaerales > Phycisphaeraceae > JANQKH01. The sequence continues at coordinate 1,407 of JANQKH010000062.1, forward strand.
GGCGATCTCGGTGTTCGTATCGGCATCGTCGCTGCGCAGGACGAGGTCGGTGTCGAGCACCATCCAGTCGACGCTGCGCCATCGGCCTTCACCGCCGCGTTGGGTTTGAAACGTTTGCCGCATGCCGATCCGCGCGCCGAAGCCTTCGTGTAGTGATTCGACGTCTGCATCAAATATCGGAATGTCTTCCGGATTCACCGACGAGGCCGCAAAGAAGACATCCACCTTTGGCTCAATCACGTGCCGCAGGCGATGCAGATCAAACAGGTCGTTCTCGACGTTTTCATAGATGCGGTTGACCTGCGTATGAAACCGCGCGCCGACGGTGCCGAAGTATCGAATCTGATCGTCTTCGCCGGCGAAGGTGTCGAAGTCCTGGTCGTAGGCGGTCACACGACCGGAAACGTAAGGCGTCGCATTGACGATGCCCAGTTTGATCGGCGCGTTCAGTTCGTGTCGTGTGTCGATCCGGTAGCGATGATCGGTCGGCACGCCTGCTGTCGCGCCGGCAAGATCAAACGGCGTGCCGGCGGGCATGATGCCGAACACCGCCGTGCTTGCTGCGGTGCTGAACCCGCGGTCGGCCGGCGAATCTTCACCAAGTTGAATCCGCATGCGACTGACGCGTGTGTCGCCGAAGTAGGTCAGCCGATCGCCGAACAGGCTTTCACCGATCTGCCGCCACGCCGCTTCGGGCAGTTTGTCGACGATGTAACCCGGCGCCTGCAACGTCGAATTCTGCGGCGTAAAGTCGTTGAGATCGTACGTGCCGAGCAACGTGAACGCGCTGTCCTGATCGAACACTTTTTTCAAGTAGACGCCGGTCTCGTAGGGCTTCGACGCGTTGGCTTCGCTTTTGAAAAACTCTTCAAGGAAGGTTTCGTCGGAGGAAAAGCCGAGCTCGAGCGCCAGCTCCCAGCCATCATCGAGATAGTGGCGATGGTAACCCTTCACGAACCCGCGAAAGTCGCCGTCGTGACTGATTTCGCGGCCGTCGGCGATGTCGTCTTCGCCATGATCGTTGAGGATGGCGTAGCCCTGAAGGTAGCCCCACATTTCCGGCCGGTCGTAGTCAAGACTCAGGCCGAGGCCGACGCCGTGATCGCCGCGCACGTCGATGTCCGCGGTCAGGTCCGTGCCTTCCGTCGGCTGCCGGCCGAGCAGGGCGAACAAGTCCCACTTGGTTAACACTTCCGCGCCGACGTCACTGCTGTACCGAGCAGACGCCCGGCGAAGCGGCACTTCCTGACCCTGTCCCGCGAGGCTGGGCAGATACGCGACCGGCAAATCACCCACGGTAATGGACAAATCCTTGGCGTCATACCAGTTGCGAACCGAACCGTCGGTTGCACGTTCCTGTCGAAACGTAATGCGGTCGGCGCGGATGGCGACGTGCGGCTCGGCAAACTCGCTGGTGGTCAACACCGCGCCCTCGGCCGACCACTGTTTGCGCGACTCCTGCCGGATTTTCAAAGCACGCACGTAAAGCGGAATCTGTCGGCGAATGTCCCACGCGTACAGCACTGCGTCGAGCACCACCGCTTTGTTCTGCACCGTGTCGTAGTACACCCGCGGTGCGCGAAGCGTGTAGTCGCCGTCGGTCGCGACGACGTTGTCTTCCAGGTAAATGCCGCGCACGTCCGCAGACTTGGCGCGGTTGCCAATCAACGCATTGCGTTCGACCTTGCCCATGAAGATGACGGCGTTGTCTGCCTGAAGGCTCAATCCGCTCTCACCGCCAAGCGCCTGGTACATCAGCCGCACCTTGCCCACGAGTGTGAGCGTGCTCTGATCATCGGTTTTGTCGAACACGATTTTGTCCGCGGAGAAAGCAACGACGCCGTCCTTCGGCACAATGTCGCCGCCGGTCAGTCCCGAGCCGGGTGATCGTCGCGTTACCGGCGGCAACTGCACGTTGCGCGGGTCGGCGATCTGCGGCAGGTTCGGTACTTCAATCGGACGCGTCTTGCCGTCGGGCCCGACGAGGATCGGGTTGCCGTCCTTGTCCAGCGGCATGCGAATGACCGGCTTGCTGATGCCCGCGAGGTGGCGTCGCAGCCGTTCGTCCCCATCGCGCACCAGCGGATCGTCCGCGGCCGATCCATCGGTCCACTTGTCCGACGCGATTTTCACTTTGCCGGTGGTGGAAACCGTGACGAACAGCCTGCTGCCGTCGGCGGAGATCGGCCCCGTGCCGCGTCGGCCGCGCGCGTTGGTCATGTAAATCGACAAATGGCGCACGCGCCGGCCCTGCGTGTTTTCGACGTCGATACGAAGGCTCGCCTTGTCCGCGGTGAAGCCGTAGCTGCCCACGTCGATGGTCACTTCGCGCTCGAGTAGCGCGAAGTGTGTGGTGCCGGAACGCCACGCGGTCACCCGTTGGCCGAAGAACTTGGCGTCGGCTTTGACGACCGGTTCACCAAGTGGGAGTTTGGAAGGTGGCGTCACCGGTTTGGCGTTCTGCCCGTCCGTGGCTTGCGCATCTGCGCGCACCGAAGTGGCAGGAACCAGAATTATCAATACCACGCAAAATGCAAGCACCGCGCGGTGGCGTAGTGTGGATGCCCCGCATCCATGCCAACCCACACGCTGTCCCATGTGATGGAACACGCGGAATCGGCGGCGATGTTTCCCCTTGATCGGGCCGGTGAAGGTCATGCGTGATCGGTCCAACGCCCAGGCTACTGCTGAGAAGTCGCGATTATAGGGAAGGGACCGTGGGCGGCAATCGTGCGTCGCGCCAAACACGTTTGCCCATTCCGTGTGCCATGGCTGGCTTGTCCAACCGTGCGTCTGGCATTGGGAATTCACGGCTGGGCAAGCCAGCCATGGCACGCGGACGATGCGTGGTATCAATCCGCCAACTGTCCATTCAGTTCACCACCGTACGAATCGGCTTGCCCAGTAGTGCACGTCGGCACGCCTGGGCGCCTTTGAGGCGCATGTCCTGCAAACCTTCCTCGCTGTAAAACGCCGCGTGCGGATTCAAAATCACGCGGTGATGAGCCGGATGACTTGGATCACGCCACGCCTGGACCAGTGCATCGTCATCGCCCGGTGGCTCGTGATGCAACACATCGATCGCCGCGCCGGCAAGGTGGCCAGATGCGATCAGGTCGGCCACGGCAGCCGTCTCCACTACCGCCCCGCGTGCCGTGTTGATCAAAAAGGCGCCGGCCGGCAACTGACGCATCGCCGACGCATCGATCATGCCGGTCGTCTCATCGGTGAGCGGACAATGCAACGAAAGGATGTGCGACTCAGCCAGCAGCGATTCGAGCGATTCAACCCGTTCAATACCGAGCGATTTGTCGCAGCCGTCAGGTTTGTACGGATCGTAAAACAGCACGCGCAAGCCATGTCCTTTGGCTCGCAGGGCCGTTGCCGTACCGATGCGACCGAGCCCGACGATGCCCAGTGTCCGTCCGCGCAGCCGATGCAGCGGCGCGGCGAGGGTGTAGTGCCATGAGTCAGACGTGTCCGCTCCATCGCATGGTTCGCGCATCAGCGAGTTGTAGTAATGAATGCCGCGCGTCAGCGCGAGCATCATGCCGATCGCTGAATCGGCGACGTCCTCCGTGCCGTAGTCCGGTACGTTGGCGACGGGAATCCCGCGCTGCCGCGCAAACGCGTGATCAATATTGTCCACGCCGACGCCACAACGAACGATCAATTTGCATTGGTGAAGCCGTTCAATGGTTCGCCGCGTCAGTGAAAGGTGGTGATACACCATGATCGCGTCGGCGCCCTCGATGCGCTCAACCAGGTCATCTTCGCTGAACGCATTGAGGGCGGTCAGGTCTGCCAGATCCCCCAGGATTTCCCGCTCAGGCGCCAACGCGTCCGCGATAAAGTCGGCAATGATGACGTGGGCTTTCGTAGGCATCAGTCAAGCTTAAGGTTTGGGGTTCTTCCGATCGATGAGGTATGGTAACGCAGCAAACGGGCGGCGATGGCGCGTCCTCGTGCCATCGCGGGCTTGCCCAGCCGCGAATTCACGATGCCAGGCGCACGGCCGGGCCAGCCCGCCATGGCACAAGCGATTGAGACCTCACGCATGGCGACCCAAGACGACAAAATCCGCGGCATCTACGTGCCGAACATGGTGCCTCTCCACAACGACGGTTCGATCAACGAGCCTGAATTGCGCCGCTATATCGATTGGCTGATCGATCACGGCGTGCATGGGCTGTATCCCAACGGTTCATCCGGTGAGTTCCTGCGCTTCACGGCGGAAGAGCGCCGGCGGATCATTCAGATCAATTGCGAACAGGCGGCCGGCCGCGTGCCCGTGCTGGCCGGCGCCGCCGAGGCCAACGCGCGCGAAACGATCAAAGCGTGCGAAACCTACTACGAATACGGCGCCCGCGCGGTCGCCATCGTGTCGCCGTTCTACTACAAACTCAGCCCGGAATCGGTCTACGCTTACTTCCGCGAAATCGCGTTGAACAGTCCGATTGACATCACGCTCTACAACATTCCCATGTTCGCTTCGCCGATTGATGTGCCGACGATTCGCAAGTTGGTTGAGTTCCCGCGCGTCGCGGCGATCAAGGATTCGTCCGGCGACATGGCGCACATGATTCGAATGATCGCCGCGGTCAAACCCGTGCGACCGGACTTCGCGTTCCTCACCGGCTGGGAAGCGGCGCTGCTGCCCATGCTCGTGATGGGTTGCGACGGCGGCACGCATGCGACCAGCGGCGTCGTGCCGGAATACATGCGGCAACTCTATGAACTGACCATCGCCGGCCAACTCGACGACGCGCGACAACTGCAAATGCGCCTGATCGAGTTTTTCGACAAAATGGTCTACGCCGCCGACTTCCCCGAAGGGCTCCGCGTGGCCGTGGAACTGCGCGGCTTCAACATGGGTCCAAGCCGGCAACCGCTCAGCGAATCGCAGAAGATCGATCGCGAGGAACTTCGCCGCGCCATGCAGTGCATCATCTCCGACTATGGCTACGTCGAACCGCCGGCCGAGGGTTGCCCGCCGCGCGACGGTGCAATGAAGCCCAACTCGATTGAATCGTCCGGCGATGACGCCCAGCGCATCCACGACATCACTCAGGGCGTGATCGACAACCTGAAAGAAAAGGGTGTGGTATAACCATCGCGGCTCGCTGATATGAAAGCAATTTTGAACCGATAGAATGTTCCGCCCATGCATATCAACGACATATTTGCCGCGCAGCCGCTGACGTGTTCTTTCGAGTTCTTTCCGCCGAAGACGCAGAAGGGCGCTGATGCACTGTACGAGTCGATCACCCAGTTGGAAACATTGAAGCCCGCGTTTGTGTCGGTCACTTACGGCGCCGGCGGATCCACACGCGAATTGACCAACGATCTGGTCGTTCGTATCAAGCAGACAACGACGCTCCATCCGATTCCGCACCTGACTTGTGTGTGCCATCAGGAAAATGAAATCGCCGAGATCATTGAGCGGTATGCAGGCGAAGGCGTGAGCAATCTGCTCGCGCTTGGTGGTGATCCACCCCGCGACAAAGCCGATTGGAACCGCGAGCAGGATGCATTCCGTTACGCGGCCGACCTCGTCGCCTTCATCCGCAAGTTCAACGACAGCGGCCGACACCCCGATCCGCGAGGTTTCGGCATCGGCGTCGCCGGCTTCCCCGAAGGCCATCCCGCCACGCCCAACCGCCTCGACGAGATGGACCATCTCAAAGCCAAGGTCGACGCCGGCGCGGATTACATTTGCACGCAACTCTTCTTCAGCAACGCCGATTTTTACGACTTCTGCGAACGCTGCGAAATCGCCGGCATCCACGTGCCGATCATCGCCGGCATCATGCCCATCTCGACCGTGCAGGGTATGAAACGTATGGCGGAACTGTCCGCCGGCTCGCGCTTTCCCGCCCGATTGCTGCGACGCATCTACCGCGTGCAAGATGACCCGCAAGCCGTCGAACGCGTCGGCATCGAATGGGCCAGCCAGCAATGTGCGGATTTGATTGATCATCAGGTCAAAGGCATTCATTTCTACACGTTGAACAAGTCGGATGCGACGCGGCAGATTTACGCCAATCTCGGCGTACGCGACAGCGCGGCATTGCAGGAGTAGTGTCGGTCGCGATCATGATCCAGTCTCTTGGCTTGCGGGATCGTCTTCCTCCGCATCGGCCTTTGATTCAGTTTCTTCAACTTCTTGTTCCTCGTTCACATCCACAGACTCCGGCGGCGAAACAAGCTCTTCCAGGTTGACCATGCTCTCGACCTTGCGTTGCTCGCGCTTGGCTTTCGCGCTGGCGTACGCGCCTTCGAGGCCTTTCGGCCGCTCATCCAGTTCACGAATGCGCTCGCGCGGGCCGTACAGAATCAAACGGTCGCCCGCGACAATCTTGGTTTGCCCGCGCGGTGCGCCAACAAAGCGCCCATCATGTCGGTCGATTCCCAACACCAGCACGCCCTCGTCCGACAGACGAAGTTCGATCAGCGTCCGTTCCGAAAGCCAGTCGTCCGGCTCGACAACAAACTCGATCACCGCGTAATCGCCCGACAGATGAAGCAGGCCGGCGTAGTCGCGGGCTTCGAGGGTGGTCCACCGCTTCAACGCCGCCTGTATCACGCGTGTCATCCAGCGGTCAACGATGCTGCTTTGCGCCAGCAGAAACAACCCGGTCAAACCGCTGATCAGAAGCAGCAGCCGAATCCACAACGCGGCGCCGGACTGGTCCGGGCCGACAATCGTCATCATCAGTGACGCCACCGCCGTGACAATCCCCGCATTGCCCAACAGCATCAGCATCATGATGATCCGCCGGCGGACCGGATGGCCGACGACCTTCTCCGATTCGCCGGTGGTAAAGCCGGCGCCGGTAAAGGCTGACCGCGCTTGGAAACGGGCCAATTCGCGAGAAAGCCCCGTCAGCGTCAAGGCCACCGTCGCCACGCGGACGATGATCAGCGAGATAAAAATGACGATGAGAACCGAAGCGGCGGCGATCATGACGTCACCCCCATTGATGGGCGATCAACGGCCGCCGCTGGATTGCTCCTCCAGGCAAAAGGCGAAGCTGGGGATCTGCGATCGGCTGCGGTCATATCACCTCCGCCGGCATCGCCTTCGGAAATGTCACATCCAGCCACACGGAATCCTTCTTCAGAATCACCTTTGCATCACTCATGTTCGCGGGGATCAGCAACGTGTCGCCGCGCGTGAATGAAACCGTCTCGACTCCATCGCGCGCAATCTCGCCTTCGCCTTCCAGCACCATCCACACCGCCGGCTGGTCGTACGGGATTTCCTGTTCGAACGATTCCATC
>JANQKH010000227.1 GCA_028281215.1 Phycisphaeraceae bacterium
GACCGATCTGGCCGTGCCGCAAATTCGCCGCCTCGTTGGAAAGCAACTGCTCGTCGGGGTCAGCACGTCCAACCTGACACAAGCCAAGCGCGCATTGAAAGACGGCGCCGACTACTGCGGCGTCGGCCCGATGTTCGCCACCACCACGAAGCACAAAGACCACATCGTCGGTCCCGATTACCTAAGCGAATGCGTGCAATGGGACGGCCTGCCGCACCTCGCCATCGGCGGAATTTCACTTGAAAACATAGGAAAACTGGTACAGGTCGGCGTGCGCGGCGTCGCCGTCAGCAGCGCCGTCTGCGCCGCCGACAACCCGGGCGACGTCGTCGCTCAGATGCTCGCACAACTGACCGACTCAACACCCGAACCTGCCGGCACGATCTGATCCATGTCAAGAATCATCGATGCGCATCAACACTTCTGGGACATTGAGCGGTTCACCTATCCGTGGATGTCGCCCGATGATCCGGTGTTGTACCGCAACTACCTGCCGAGCGATTTGAAACCGTTGATGAAAGTGGTTGACCGAACGGTTTTTGTGCAAGCGAACCACGACCTGGAAGAAAACGAGTGGGTGCTCGGCCTGGCGGATGAGCACGACTTCATCGCCGGCGTCGTCGGGTGGGTTGATCTGACTTCACCCGACGTGGACGAACAGTTGGCGCGGTTCGCTTCGCATCCGAAGTTTGTCGGCATTCGCCATATCACCCACGACGAACCGGACGACGACTGGATCGTTCGCGACGATGTCGTACGCGGCCTGCGAAGCGTGCAAGCGCACGGTTTAACCTTCGACCTGCTTTTTCGCCCTCAACACTTGAAACACGTACCGTCCTTGGTGCGCGCGTTACCCGACCTGCCCATGGTGATCGATCACATCGCCAAGCCGCGCATTCGGGAAGGCGTGATGGACGGTTGGCTGGACGACATGCGCATCGCGGCGTCGTTTGAAACGGTGCACTGCAAAATTTCAGGCCTGATCACCGAAGCCGACCATACGTCATGGACATTCAAGGACTTGAAACCCTTCGTCGACCAGGTGATCGCGCTGTTTGGTTTCGAGCGGTTGATGCTCGGCAGCGATTGGCCGGTCTGCAACCTGGCGGGGGATTACCACGCGGTGTTCGCCGCATTCGCCGACTGCATCGGCACGCTGGATGGCCCCGACCACGACAACCTGATGGCCGGCACCGCCAGGCGTTTTTACAAGTTGCCGGACTAAACAGTTAGCCCCGGCTCCGTCCGGGGATGATTACAGATTTCCGTCATTCTGCCTAAATCCCCCGGCGAAGCCGGCGGCTAAAGATGGTTTTGACGCATGGCATTCTTCGCGAATCCCCGCGATTCTTTCATACCCATTTCATCCGAATTGACGCTATTGATCGATTGCCGTAACTTTTGCTTTCGCCCATGGTGGGCTGGAGTTGTCGCGTGGCGAAGACCAAAGATGACATGATCCGTTTCCGATGTCACCGCTGCAAGAAGCGGATCGCGGCCCCGCAAGGGAACGTGGGCAAAAAGGTCAAGTGCCCCGGTTGTCAGATCGTGACCATCGTGCCGGACATTCCAAGCGCCGAGTTGGCGGCGAAGCCGCAGAGTCAACTGCGCGGCGAACCGACCCTTCAGGCTCCACCGCTCCCGATGCCGGAACCGGAGCCCGCGCCGATGGATGACCTGTCCCAACTGGCGACAGCGACGGACGATGCTTACGAGATGTACGAACCGTCGGGTAGTCATTACCTGGACCCCGACCGGCCGCGCGGGCCGCGCGTCAAGCGCAGTCACCTGCAATGGCTCGGCGCGTTGTCCATGGGGTTGCACATACTGTGGGTCTTGACGCTTGCCCTGAGCATTTTCTACTTCGTGGTGTTTATCATCGGTTGGAACCGTGCCAACGAGATGAATGTCGAGGTTCCCATCGGCTCAATCATCCTTGCGTTCGGCATGTTCTTCACTTCGCTGGTCTTCTGTTTCTGTTGCCTGACCGGCGCCATGGCGTGCGGCATGGTGCGCGCCATGGGTGCAAAGATGAACACGTTGTAAAGGCTGTGCGGTGCGCAGCGCGCCTTGATCGTTTTTACTTCTGCTTGACGCGATCCTTCCAACCGACCGGTTGCGTCCACGCCTGTTGCACCTGGTCTTTCCAGATCGGGTTTGCCGGTGTGTTCGATGCGTGGACGACCGCGCGGACGTACAACTCTTTGCCGGTCAGTTTGTACGTCGGGTTCAACCCTTTCACCGTCGCAAGCACGGCCCCGACTTCACGTGAATATCGTTTTGTCGCGCGCACCGTGTTGCCGTTCTTGTCTTTGACCGGCCGGGCTTTGTCGTCGTAGCCTTCAAGCGTGCCGATGAACTGCGTGACATATCGCACGCCTTTGGTGGGTTTGATTTTCAGAGCGTACGTGCTGTTAGATTTGTCAAACGTGACGCTTTCGAGGGTGACGCCGGATGAGGCATAAAAATCGCCGCGCTGCATCGCACGAACCAGTTCGTCGGCATCGAGTTTCTCCGCATGGACCATCACCCAACCGCGGCCGGGCTCACTGCGCGACGGGGCGCGCGACGGCCCGCCGCGCTCGTGGTAGTTGTGGCTGTCGTCCGTCGCCAGGCCGTATAACGGTGGGGCGTTGAGTTTGGCGATCCGCAGTGTGTTGGCGATGTCCCACAAACGTTCGACGCCGGCATGCAGGTGATCGCCGCGATGGTTCACGCCCGGGTGGCCGTTGAACACTTCAAAGAACCGCTCGGATGTGACAGCCGCGATGTCCTCCGCCGTGATGCCCCAACGAAAGTTGGGGTGATTCAAGTGCGGCAGAATCGGTTTGCCGGTGGCTTTGCTCTGTTTTTCAACTTCATCGAGGTTGCGCTGCATCGTGTCGCGCACGCTTTTGCCGTGCTGAGGTTTGATCAGATGTTGCAGGTTGATCGCGTTGATGTGCACGGGCAGTTTCTCAAAGCCGTCGGTGATCTCTTCACCCTGCACGAGCAGGAACTTGCCGGCCTTGTCAAACCGTTTGCGCAGTTCGGGCAGGTTTTTCAATCGCACGGCTTTCGATGCGCCATTGCCTCGCACCTCGACCCAGTCGTCACCGAACTTTTTCAGATAGCGATCCAGCGCCAGCGCGCCGCCGCGGCGGTTGATGTCGCGTACCGTCATCCAGCGTTCACCCTGGCTGAGCACATTGTGATCGGAGAGCACGAGAAAGTGGTAGTCGCGCGAAGCGTACCAATCGACGATCATGTCGGGAAAGTCGTTGCCGTCCGACCAGAGCGAATGCGTGTGCGTGTTGCCTTTGTACCACTGCTTCTCTGCGTTCGCTTGAGTGGTCGCAAAGAAGAGCAGCGCCGGCAACGAAAGGGTAGCGATGAATCGATACATGGGGGTCTCCCTGAAGTTCACACCATTATGACATGGGCTTGTGATGAACAGGTTGTGAATTTTCGCGGTTCTTGATGGGCGACTTGGTTTGGTCAGGACATGATCAACTCACGGGAGCGAGACTCATGCATTCGCTGAAGGTGCCTCTTTTTCTCCAAATCATCGGCGACATGACCCATGCAAAATCCGAAACCGTTCTGGCTTTGATCAGCAATATGAAACTTGGCGTAGCGAATCACGGTCCCGCCGGCGTGATTGGAATGACCACACCCTGGCCGGCGCTGAGGTTGAATGGTGTGCCGTCCGCGGGGGGAACGATGGTGAAGCCCGGGCCTTCGGTGGCCGTGACGAATACCGTGGCATCCACGCCGCCGAGGTGATCGACTTGAATCTGATACGTGCCGGCGTCAAACAACACCGCCCAACTGGCGTTTTCCTGACCGAAGCCGAATAGACCGTCGTCCGCAAGGTTGAACGTGCCTTGTGTCGGCGCCTGACCCACAACGGGGTTCAAAGCCGACAGCACATTGCCCGACGGATCGGTGATCGACAAATCCAGGTTGCTGGGTGAGACGAAGTCCACCGATTGCCAGACCAGGTTGATATCCAACGGCCCGGTCAACTGAGGCACACCCACGCCGCCGGCTTCGAGTTCGCCGAGCAGGCGTTGGATTTCCAACACGTCGCGCTGATGCGTATCGACAATGCCGGACTTGACCAGCAGGTTTTCAAACTCTTCGACCGTGGTGGCGGAGAACATGCCCAGGCTGTTGACGGTAGCAATGTCGCGCGCGACTTTGACGGCACTGTCATTGTCGCTGTTGACTTCCGCTTCGCCGTCGGCGCCGAAGGTCATCTCGGTGCGCTGCTCCAATGGCAGATATGCCAACCTGCCCGAACCACGAGCGTAGGATGACAGTGCATCGTCGAGAAATTCCACAACCGATCCGCGCACCGCGAGCGTCGCCGACGGCGCGTGAATCTTTGTATCGACTTCCTCGCCCTGAGCTTTGACGTCGTACTTCACTCGGCCGTATTTCATCCCCATGTCGGTCTTCAACTTCGCGCCGTCTTTCATCGCCTCGAGCACCTTGATGGTGGTCATGCGATGGACCTGAAGGATCTGTTTTTCACCGATGCGAATCTGCGCGGCGCTGCGCGGCCCGGTGCGCACATCCCAACCAACACCCAATTCCTTGCCCACAGCCGCCCGCTGCCAAGGCTGGTCGGGCGCAGATCGAACCTGCACGCCGCCCTGCACGGCGGTGACAACGATCTTCAACTGCTGCTGCGCCGGCGCGGCGGCTGCCATCGCGAGCAACACCATCGCGGAATAGAAAGAAAGACGTGTCATTCACCATGTCCCAAAGAACAAGAAAAATGGCCCCAACCAAATGACAATTTGGCCCCACCCAAGTGAGCAAGCATTGTATCAAACAGGTGAACGGCGCTCAATAGTGGGATGGAGGGGGAAATTGGTCGCACACCGCCCCCGAAAAGCTACATTGTCGACGCACCCTTTGGCCCGCCCGCCGGAGTTGACGATGGCTCGACCGACTGATGTCCGCCCCACCGCCGCGGCTTTGTTTTTTTTGCCCGTGGCAACGCGTGTGCCGTTGAAATTCGGCACGGAAACGCTCACGCATGTCACTTGCGCGCGGGTGTGCGTGACCGTCACGGACAACGAGGGCAACTCGGCCGACGGTTGGGGCGAGACGCCGTTGAGTGTGCAATGGGTTTGGCCGAGCGCCACGTCGTACGATGAACGCCACGCCGCGCTGCAAGCGTTCTGCAAAACACTAACCGGCGAGTGGTTGGACCAGGATGCACCCGGACATCCGATCGAGTTCGGCCAGGCGTTCATCGAAACGAACCTGCCCTGGCTTTTAAAAACCTTCAACGAAACCCATCGCGCGCAACAGGAGCCGATGCCGCTCCTGGCGGCGCTCGTGTGCACCTCCGCCTTCGACATCGCGACGCACGACGCCTTCGGCCAACTGCACGACGTACCGATCTATCAAACCTACAACAGCGACTACATGACGCATGACCTGTCAACCATGCTTGAGCCGGCCGAGGACAGCGATGTGTCATTTGAAACGAAGTACCCCGACGATTTCCTTGCAAGCCAGCGACCCGATGCGCTGCTTGCGTGGCATCTTGTCGGCGGACTCGATCCGCTCGACCTTTCTGAACTCCAAGGCGATGAACCCGACGACGGCTACCCGATCACACTCACCGACTGGATCAAACGTGACGGTCTGCGCTGCTTGAAGATCAAGCTGCGCGGCAACGACGCCTTGTGGGATTACGACCGACTCGTCAAAGTCGGCCGCATCGCCATCCAGCACGATGTTGACTGGCTGACGACCGATTTCAACTGCACGGTGACCGATCCGATTTATGTCAACACAATTCTCGACCGCCTGCGCGACGAACACCCGCGCACGCATGGCATGATCCTCTATGTCGAACAGCCGTTCCCTTACGACCTCGAACAACACCGCATCGACGTACACAGCGTTTCGGCGCGCAAGCCGTTGTTCATGGATGAAAGCGCCCACGACTGGGAACTGGTCAAGCTCGGCCGATCCCTGGGCTGGACCGGCGTCGCGCTCAAAACATGCAAAACTCAAACCGGCGCGATCCTCTCACTCTGCTGGGCCAAAGCGCACGGCATGACGCTCATGGTCCAGGATCTAACCAACCCCATGCTCGCGATGATTCCGCATGTCTTGCTCGCCGCGCACGCGGGCACCATCATGGGCGTCGAAACCAACGCCATGCAGTTCTACCCCGACGCCTCACGTGAGGAAGAGAAGGTGCATCCGGGGCTGTACAAACGGCGAGGCGGGCAATTGAAATTGGACACGATTGACGGGCCGGGATTTGGGTATCGGGTGGAGGAAATTGGAAGGGAATTGCCGGAAATCGTAGCCAAATGAATGATCCAACACACCGTTAGATTTCACGGGCATCCGCGAGAATTCCCCTCCAACGGAGGTTCGGTCATGGGCAAGAAGTCGACCAAAAAGAAAGTCGCGAAGAAGAAGACGAGGAAGTCCGGCAAATCAACCGGGAAGAAGACGGGTAAAAGCGCGCCCTCCGTTCGCAAGGCATCTGTGCCCGCCGTCGCCGGATCCTTTGCGCGCATCGTCGATTGGTTCGAGGCACATCAGCCGCAAGTCCGAAAGCAATTCAAACAACCCGTCGGTGCATCCGTGCTGACGAATGTAGAGAAGAAAGAAAAACTCAAACTGCCCGCCGACTTCAAAGCCTTTTATGGATTGCACAACGGCTCAGGCAGCGCCGCGGCCATGCCCTCGAGCCGGCCGAAGCAGAAAGCCTACGCTCTTCTGCCGGCCGGCCAAATTCTTAAAGCCATGGAACATCTGAAAGAGCTTTACATCCTTGATGAAGACACCACACCCAACGTCGATCCCGGTATCGCGGACGCGATGCTTGGACTGACCTGGATCCCGTTCGCCAAACGCGGCGCCCGTGACTACCTGTGTGTGGACCTGTCGCCTGGTCGCGGCGGAAAGCGGGGTCAGATCATTGAGGTTCTCTGGCGATCAGAACGCCGACACGTCGCTCGATCAATGCGCGAGTATTTGAACACCGTGGCTGACAGTCTTGACGACGGGATTTACGCCTACCGCGCCAAACAAGGCATCGTACTCACCAAAACACGCGCAAAAGCCAAGCCTGCCAAACCCGCGAAGATCAAGGCGACCAGTGCCGCCACGCGCATCTTTATCCTCGGTTTTGAAGCTTACGATGACCAAACCTACAAAGACGTCAAAGGCCGCGTCCGCGTCACCGAAGCCTTCTGCCGGATGACACGAACGATCGCGGACGACTTTCGTCAGGCGTTTAAAAAACAATGTGCAGTTACCAAAACGGAGACGGTTAGTCGAGGCGAAGCGCCGCCGGGCGAGTCGTATATCTTCAAACTTCACTGCTCCACAACCGAGGCCGACCTCGAAAAGAAAGTGGCCGCTTGGGTGAAGCAACACCCGTTGGCCAAAGGACACTGGAAGTGGCAGTCCCCCAACGATAATCCGCCCCGATCAGGTGTGTATGTCCACGGACCGAGGAAGCGGTAATTTCGCGGCAATGACTCACTTGATCGATCCACTGCCAAAGCACACGCCGTTGACCGGCATCACTTCTTCCCGCTCTTCAAAATCATCCGCTTCTGTGCCGCGGTCGGCTCGCGGAACTTGGGTTTGCGGAACTCGGCCTTCGCCGCGAGCACGCTGAAACCGATGTTACCGGGGCCGGGCAGGTCGCTGTTTCTTGCTTCCATGAGTTTTTTGCCATTGACGTGCACCTGAATGACATCCTCAACGGCGACCATGGCGATCTCGAACCACTGTCCTTCCTTGACCGCGGGCGAGGTGGCGCGCGCCAATTCCTTGCGTCGCACACTATTGCCGTGAATCAACACGATCTGGTTGCCGGCCTCGATGCGTGCTGAATACCAACCCTTCTCGTTGTTTCGCGCGCTCATGTGCATCTCTTGGCCCGACACGCGTTTGACTTCCACGCTGAAAATCACATCCTTGGGTTCAAGCGGCAGTTTGATCCCCTTGTAACCGTCCTGTCGTTCGAAGACGAACACACCTTTCTCGATCGACGCTTTGCCACCCTCACCTTCCAGTTTGCCGGCGGCCACCATCGTGGCGAGTGGTCGGGACAGGTCGGTCCAGCCGGCGGCGGTGTCGGCGGTCTGCCCCAGTTTGCTCAGGGTGTCGCGCACTTTCTTCAACGCAAGCTCGGCTTTGAGTTGACTGACGGAACGGGGTTGATCCGAGTCTGCGGCGCTTTCGACCGCGCGGGCGAGGTATGCCTCCGCCTTGCGCAATGCCTTCAACTGAATCAGCCCCTTCTCCCTGGCGGACAGGCCGGCGATCCATTGGCCCAGTTCGGCACAGGTGGCGGGATCGACTTCATCGATCGGTTTCGACGCGGCGGCAAGGCGCGATTGGGTGTCCTTGTCCAGCAACAGCGCGTACGACCGGGCTTTCTCCACACTGTCCAACGTGACCACACACAACCGCACCAACTCGGTCGACACTTTTTCATCGATCGGCGGATTGTCCAACGAACGTTCGAGCACCGCGATGCGGTTGACCGCCGACGCGCGGGCGGTGGCCAACGACTGATACGCGGCCAAAGACTCCGCACGATCAGAGCGAATCGAACGGGCGACAAGGACTGCCTGTCGATAGGTTTTGATGGCGTCGCGATGTTCTCCGGCGTCAAGTTCCGACTGACCTCGCGTGTGCAGCAGGTCGAGCAACTGTTCACCGTACTGTTGGCGTGCTTCGCCGCGCGCGGTCCGGTACGCACGTTCGATCAGTTCCACCATGCGCTGCTTGAGCGCTTCGGCGCGCTTCGGCGACAACTCGGCCAGCGCGTCGATCGCCTGCCTGACGGTATCCATTCCCTCCGGCGCCGTGCGGGCAAGTTCAAACGCCTGCTCATAAAGATACGGCACGACCGGCTCGGTCGCTTTCAACGTGCCGGCGGTCTTGAGCAGTTGCTTGGCCAGCGCCAGGTCGTCGTCGGGCGACCGCGTGTCCGCCACCGCCTTGACCTGTTCGCCGAACAGTTGATCAAACGTCGCCCGCCCGTCGTCGGCCGCCGCACACACATTTCCAACCGCCCCGCACGCCAACGCAATCAGCGCGCACGCCAAGTGAATCGTGAGATGGTTCATGATGTCCTTTGGACGCATCAGACCGCCGCGGGTTCACCGCCGACCGGTCGGCGTCTGCCTCGATTTTACCCGCCGCCCTTCAAAAACGCTCTCATGCCCTTTGGCGTCGAAATACACACGTAACCGTCATGTATCTCCACCTTCGCTTGATCGCCCGCGGCGACCTGGAAAGTCAGTTCCACCGTCCGCAGGAAGCGGCTGTTTCGCAGGTGAAGCGTGACATAGGTATCGCGGCTCACGCCCACCGCCTCCAACGCTTTCCAATCGACGCGCAGCTTCGTGCCCGACACGTTGTTGAAGTAGGTTACGACGTTCTTGAGTCGGTTCTGCTCAAACTGAACCGGGATGGGTTCTTCAAGCCGAAACAAGCGTGTGCGAAGATCGTCCGGAATGTCTCTTTGGTCGGGCGACAGTTCATCGCCCTGCGATGCAAGCAGGGACTTGAGCCGTTTCGGTTCGGCGATGATCACAATGCCGTCGGCGTCGACCTGCCAGGCGACTTTGTCTTTGCCGCCAACTTTGTTCAGTATGGCCGTGATCGCCTCGTCGGCGGGAACGGGCTTTTCCGTTTTGAAGGTGATTCGCGTGTCCATGTCGAGATTGGAATGGTTCCAGTCGACGTAAATGTTCACGCCGATTACGTTGCGAAAAAAATCGATGACGTTGACGAATTTGTTCTGATCGAAACCCATGGGCAGCGGATCTTCGAGCTTCCGGCTCACGCGCGCCCAGATCACCGTGGGCGCGACGCCTGTTTCCTTGATGAAGGCGACCATGCGTTTGACGAGCAGTCGATCACCGGCGCGTCGGCCCTGCTTGTTGGCGATCTCCAGCTTCGCATCGTGTTTCAACAGCGCGGCGATGACATCCTTGTGCTCCGCCACGTGCAATGGCGTGTTGCCGGTTTTGTTCACCGCGTTGACGTTTGCACCGTGACCGACGAGCGCCGATACGATCGAGCCATCCTTCGCCAGATGCAGCGGCGTGTCGCCTGCGTGGTTGGTGATGTCGGGATCGACGCCCGCTTTTAACAACACTCGCGCAACTTCAACGGTGCGCGCTAAGTGCAACGGCGTGTTGCCGGCCTTGTCGCGGGCATCGCCCTTCGCGCCGTGCTGAATCAATGCGTGAGCGACGTTCGCGCTCGCTGTCTTATGCAACGGCGTCATGCCATCCTTGTTCGTCGCGTGGACGTCGGCGCGGTGCTTGAGCAGCAGATTGACGATGTCGCTCCCGCCGCCGGGCTTGTTACGATCTTGCGCATATCCTGCATACAAAGCTTGTGTATGCAACGGTGTGTTGCCATCCTTGTCCGTTACCGACGGCTTCGCGCCGTGTTCGAGCAACAACTCCGCCGACCGCGTCGCCCAAATCCAATGCAACGGTCGGCTTTCTCGGACGTTGCCAAGGTTTGGATCGGCGCCGTGTTTTAACAGAAACTCAATCAGCTCCGGCCCGCCGCGAAGGTCGGCCGCGAGATGCAACGGACGACGCGATCCCGAACCTGTTGTCGGCACGTTGGGGTCGGCGCCGCGTTTGATCAGCAACCGAATGTCATCGTACCGGCGCTTTCGCGCGGCATGCAGCATCACATCCGACGCCCGCGCGACGCGAAGTTTCGGGTCCGCTGAGATGCGTTTGATCATGGTGTCGTATTTCAGTTCCACGACTTCATAAAACCCCTGGTGCGCCAGCGTGCGACCGGTCGCCGCCGCACGTTTGAGCTTGTCATCGCCGCGGTATGAGTTGAACAGTCGCATCGGGGTGCGTGTGCGCAACAACGCCGCGGCCTCCTTCTTCAACGCCTCGTCGTGAGCTGCACGTTCGGCGTCGCCCGGTGTCGCATCCGCGCCCACCGCCTCCACCTTCGCCAACCACGCTTGTAACGCCTTGGTCAATTCAGCATCCAGGTCAACCCCTTCCCGCGGCTTGTCTGCCTTGTCAACAGTGTCTGCTTTGTCCGCACCGATGGCTTGCGGACTCAATAACAGCATCAACAGCAGGCAAACCGTACTGAGCCAACCCATTTGAACGATCCCTAAATGAACATTCATGACAGCCTCCGGTGAAACGTGTTCCAACCTCACAACCTAAAACAGTCTACCGCATCCACATAGCACTTCTGCAAAATGATTCACCTCGCGGCCGCCTCCTGCCAAGCGAAGGTACAATCCGCATCGCCAACGCACAATGCTTGCAGCTTCTTTCTCGCCGTTTCGCACCAATTCAGGGCGCCAATCATGACCGGGCATCTGTCACGATTCGTGAAACCCGCGAGCCTGTTGAGCCTTATCCTCGCTCTCGCGCTGACCTTCATCTTCCCAGGCTGTGGCGGCGATGACACAAACACTCCGCCCGACCAGAACCCCGCGCCGGTCAAACCTGACACCGCGTCAACGTCTTCCCTCGAACAACTTAAAGCCAAAGCCGGGCGCGGCGACGCGAATTCAATGTATGAACTCGGCCGCAGATACCTCGAAGGCGATGCCGTCACGCCCAACGACACCGACGCAATCAACTGGCTTCAACGCGCAGCGAAGAAAGACCACGCCAAAGCCGCGCGGTTGCTTGGCACGCTCTACCACCAGGGTCGCGGTACGACCGCCGACTATGACCAGGCGATCCAGTGGTATCAATCGGCCGCGAAACTCTACGACATCGAAGCGATGAAGATGCTCGGCATCATGCGCTGTGTCGAACGCGCGTTCACGAAGGATTACCACGAAGCCCTGCTCTGGTTCGACCGCGCTGCCGGCTGCCACAGTGTGTCTCGGCCCAGCGCGATCATGTTTCAACGTAGCGACACCTTGCAACAAGGCTACGCCGAGGGCTACAAGCATTTCCTCGAGGCCGCACACTTTCACGACACCGACGCGATGTGCATCGTCGGCCGCATGCTCGAATTGGGAGTCGGCGTCAAAAAGAATCCGGACGAGGCCAAGCAGTGGTACCTCAAGGCCGCTGAACGCAACAGCGCGCGGGCGATGGCGAACATGGGCATGTGGTATCGCGTGCATCCCTACCTGCCCGACGGCAAGACGCCCGACGATGTGCGGGAGCACGCGAGCCAACAGGCGGAACATTGGTTCAAACAGGCCGCCGAGCATGGCAATCCGTATGCCATGACGCACATGGCGATCGTCGCCCGCGTCGAAGGCGACATCAAGCAAGCCGCCGCGTGGTACGACAAAGCGGTCGATCAGGGCGACACGAACGCGCTGTTCTTCAAACTGACCGCGGACCGAAAGTTCGGCTCACCGCTGCCGATCGACGCCCTGCAACAAGGCATCGACGCCGGCAGCGACTCCGCGATGGACACCCTCGCCGGCTTTTACCTCTACGGCGAACAAGGCGTCGAACGCGACCTCACCAAAGCCCGCGCCCTCTACGAAAAAGCCGCCAAACAAATCAACATCAGCGCGCTTTACCACCTCGGCGAAATCCATCACCACGGCTGGGGCGTCACCGCCAACAAAACCGAAGCCTTGAAGTGGTGCCGCAAAGCCGCCGCACTCGGCAACACCGGTGCACTCGAAACCCTCGCACGCATCCACGAAGAAGGTGACGGCGTCCCGCGCGATGACCGACAAGCCCTGCACTGGTACCGAATCGCCCTGGCGCACGATTCAAGTGATGCGAAGTCGGCCATCCTCCGCATCGAACGCCGTCTCGCCGGCCAACCCGTCGTGCCGGAGAAGTTCGCCGAGATCAACCGCATCCTTGCATCGCTCGCCAAAGTCGACCGCATCGAAGTCGATGTTATGGAGCCGGCGACCACGCCCGAAATCGACGCCCTCACCCGGCGATTCCAACTGGCCGTCGCCGCCAACCGCGACTGGTTCGTCGAACACTCTAAAAAGGCCAAGCCCGGCGAACCGCTGCCGTACGACCCGCGCCTGGGTCTAACCCGCGATGAATACGACAAAATGACGGCCGCCATGAAAAATCTGAAGCTGCGCAAACAGCGCACCGCCGTCATCACCATCGGTCAACAAGCCGAGGGCGAATACGTCGTCAACGGCGATCAATCCCTGCCCGCCCTCAGCGGCGTGGGGGTCGACCTCGTGCAGGACAATGTCTCCAGCCTCTACGCCGAAGCCAAAAACGGCAAACCCCTCGACACCACCGACTCCGCCCTGGTCGGCGCGGTCCGCGGCGCCGATTGGCGCTACTCCTATGTCAGCGACGACCGCAACACGACGGTGTTTTTCACCTTTGCCGTGGGTCAACTCAAGGGGCAAGGCAAAAACAAAGAGAACGAGAAAGACAAAACCCGTGGCTTCATCTACTTCAAAGCCATCGCCGTCACGCCGGGTGTGCGCGATGGTGGTGAATACATTCTTTACTTTGATTTGGCGGAGGAGGTTGGGGATTGAATGAGGGACAATAAATCACATCGGGTACCGTGACGTGTTGGTTCACCACTGCCACGCACCGGATGCTGCGATGCGAGCGCGCATCCAACATGCGGTAGACAATCCCGAAGCGTATTTCATTCTCATGTACTACAAGGACTATCGCGAACAACTGCGAAAACAATTGTCGAAGAGACAGGAAACAAACAATTGACCTGCCAAAAGACGACGGCCGGTGGTGGTGTTGCGTCCCCGCAAGTTTTTCTCATCGCCCTTTGTTAAGTAAAACCATGCCGAGGCCTCGAATTCAAATCCTCAACTTTGTGATCTTCGTGGTCGGCATTTCGCCTTTCTATCTCAATGGGTTCTACAACCATGCACTGGCCAAAGATGTCACGATGTTCTGGCTGGTCGAGATCGCCAGTTGGATCGCACTGCCCGTCTTGTGTCTTTTCCTTTTCAAACGATTCAACGAGCAAGGTCTTCGCCACCTGGGCTACAACTCAAATGTTTTCAATCGTCAATCCCTCGGGCTGCTCGTATTCACGACGGTGATATTCACCGTCGCTTTCTCAACGCTGTACGAAACACTGTGGGATGCAGGGAGCGCGGTTTTTCCAGACTCGAAGCCATTTTCTAACTTCGACTATTCGTCAATGATTCCCCCGCCAGGACCGCAAACCGGTTGGCTACGCCTGGCCGCGATTTGTTATTTCGCGATGACGGCTGGGATCGTCGAAGAGTTTTACTACCGTGCCGTGTTGCGCAAGGCGTTTGGAGAAAGCCGAACATCCACGGTGTTGTTTGTTCTTTCGTCGTCCGTCCTGTTCGCCGGCGCACACTGGGAAGGCGGGCCGGCCACGCTTATCGCTACGTTCTTGTCCGGATTGATCTTCGGTACAGTTTTCGTCGCGACCAAGAACATTTGGCCATGCACGATTGCACATGTATGGATTGACTTCTAGCAGTCGCCGAGGGACGCCGGATACCGAACAGCGTGGATACCGTTTTGGCCCCAATAGTCTTAAAGATTCCGAAAACCTTTGTTTCTCTAAGTGATTGGCGCCGGGATCTACCAGAACACCAATCCCTCATAGATGCCACGTTTGTAGTGCATGATCCACTTGGCGCCGTGGGGGTAGGGTCCGCTTTCGTTCACCATGTCTTGTCGGTTGCGCCACTCGCCTGAACCGTCGAAATAGGCGACGTTCGTGCCGGCCCAGCCGTTCTTTTTGTCGCGGTGCGGGTAAGCGTAGTAGGCGTAGTAGCCGGGATCGTCCGGCCACACACCATCACCGGGATAGGTGAACGAAATGCCCCACGAGCCGGCGTACCAGGAAATCTGCGAGTCCGTGATCATGGCGATTCTCGCCGTGGCTTCGTGCCGGCGGATGGGACGGTTCCCTTGATTGTCGATGGATGTCGCCGGCACTTCGGGCAGATCGACATAATGCTTGGACCACGCTGACGCGTTGGGCAACGATTGTTGCCAGAACCCGATCGGACCATAGGACATGTATCGGACACCTGTGCCGTTCCAACCCACGGCCGGATCGTCAAAGCTCACGGCTTGATGAGACGGGCAGAAATACACCTCCGGATCACCGACAAGTTGTCCAAGCAATTCCTGGTTGGCGGCCGTGTCCGGCCCGGTGATAAAGTGCATCGCCCAACTTCGGTATTCCGGCGTCTTTCCCTGATGCTCCGACGAATAGGCAATGGTCCCCGCGGTGATCTGGTGCTGTTGGCTTAAACAGACGGACCGCCGGGCCTGTTCGCGAGCCGCGTGAAGCGAAGGCAACAGTAAAGCGATGATGATCACGATCAATGCAACCACCGCCAGCATTTCGGGGATGGTGAAGGCGGCCCCCCCGAAATCCTTCCGCGTCCCTCGAAATACTGGCGGTTGCAAAGAGTTCAAAATACACAACTCCACGGATAATCAATTCACGCAGCAGCGTGACGCCGTCGGCGGAGCAGCACGAGGCTTCCCAATGTCATGGCCAGCGCGGTGGTCGGCTCGGGGACCGTGCCTTGGGCGTTCGCCAGATTGATGCCTTGCAAGCCTTCACTGAACAGCGCCTGGATTTCTTCGGCGCTCAAGGCGCGGGTCCAGATGCCGGCATCGTCCAACGCGCCGTTGAAGAAACGGTTACCGCAGCAGGTGTCGTTTCCGAATCGCCAATCGCCGACGGCCACGATGCCGCCGTTGAAGATGGATCCCAAGTTT
>JANQKH010000248.1 GCA_028281215.1 Phycisphaeraceae bacterium
GAACGGTGTCATGGGCCTGACCCGAAGCCTCGCCAACGAATGGGCGAAGTACGGCATCCGCACCAATGCCATCGCGCCCGGTTTCATCCCCACCGACCTGAACCGCAAATTCTTAGAGGGCACCGATCGTGGCCGGCGCATCATGGAACACACGCCGATGGCGCGTTGGGGCACCGCTGAAGAGATCGCGCCCGCGGCCGTCTTTCTCGCCAGCCCCGGCGCAAGCTTTGTCAACGGCCATACCATCGTCGTCGACGGCGGCTACCTCGCCTGCGGCATCGGTGACGCGGTCGCGCCGTGGGATGAGGGCGAGTAGTAAACCGTCAACGCTTCAACGCCTTGGCAAGGTTTTGCCCCAACCTCGGTTTATGCCGGCCGAGAAAGATGAACCACGCGGAACAGAGCAGGGTTACGATCAAGCCCACGCTCAACTGCGTTTGAAGCGCATCGGTCTCGCCACCCTTCATGTACACGTCGCGTAATGTTTCCAGCCGTGACGACATGAAAAAGTGCATCACCGGAATAAACACCGCGAGGCTTACCATCTTCACCCGCCACCAGCGCATCTTCGACAGCACGCGCGGGTGTTGCAGCAGCAGGAGAATGCCGAACAGCATCGCGACGAGCAGAGCGGGGACGATGACGAAGCGGAAGAGAAAGCTGAGTTGATCGATGAGGTCCAGCATACGGCGATCAGCGGCGTGTTCGGCCTTCGCAATTTCCAGTGATGTGGCGGCGGGCGCTTCACGCTCGTTGTCTGCAATGATGGATTGGCGAAACCAAAGCACCGTCGCCGTCGCCGCAGAACCGAAGTAAATCGCGACCGCCAGTACCTTCGGCATCAGCAACCACGGTCGAATGCCTCGCCCCGGTTTTCGGCCGTGCTTGTTGGTTGTTGTCTCGCCCATAGCCACAGTGTGCCGCACGACCGAATGCTATGCAAAAGATAAAGCCCCGGCGTGGGCCGGGGCGTTTTGGTCATTTTCATGCGTAACACTCGAAGCGGGTGATTCGATTCGGTGTTGCCGTTCGCGTCGAAGTCACAAGCGGCTTTAACACTTGCGGAATCACACCAGCGCTTCCTCTTCCTCCCACGAACCATCCACGAAGCCCTTAAGTTTGCGGGCTCGGACGGGGTGTTGCAGTTTGCGAAGGGCTTTGGCTTCAACCTGTCGCACGCGTTCGCGGGTGACCTTAAAGATGCGGCCAACCTCTTCCAGCGTGTAGGTGTAACCGTCACCGATGCCGTAGCGGAGTTTGATGATCTCGCGTTCGCGGTAGGTGAGTGTTTTGAGGACCGAGTCGATGCGCTGACGCAGCATTTCCTGGGCGGCGGTGTCGCCTGGGTTCTCAGCGCCGTCGTCTTCGATGAAGTCGCCGAAATAGCTGTCTTCGCTTTCGCCGACGGGGCGGTCGAGGCTGATGGGGTGCCGGCTGATTTTCATCACGCGGCGAACTTCCGCAATCGGCATCTTGGCGACCTCGGCGATCTCTTCGATCGTCGGTTCGTGGCCAAGTTTCTGCAACATGTCCTTCTGGATATTGCGCAGCTTGCTCATCGTCTCGATCATGTGCACCGGGATACGAATGGTGCGGGCATGGTCGGCAATGGCGCGGGTGATGGCCTGGCGAATCCACCACGTCGCGTAGGTGGAGAACTTGTAGCCACGCTTGTATTCGTACTTGTCGACCGCACGCATGAGGCCGGTGTTGCCTTCCTGGATGATGTCGAGGAAGGACAGGCCGCGGTTGCGGTATTTCTTGGCGATGGAGACCACGAGGCGGAGGTTGCCGCCGGACAGGTCACGCTTGGCGTCGTCGTATTCGTCAAAGACGATCTTGATCTGGTTGCAGCGTTCGGTGAGCACTTCGGGATCGCACAGCACGAGGCTGCGCAGGCCGGCCAGTTCTTCCTTCATGACATGAACGTCTTCGGGATCGAAGATGTCCGGGTTCTTGTTAACCTTAGCCAGGTCGCGCTGCAATTCGTTCATCTTGTCGCAGATCGAGCGCAGTTTCTTGAACAGCGGCGCGATGCGGCTGGTGCGCAGGCTGAGTTCTTCGATCAGTCGCGCCATCTTCCGGCGGCGCTTGCGCATCCGTGTTTCAATTTCTTCGATATATTTCTTCGTCTTGCGGCCGGGCTCTTCGAGCAGCATCCAATCTTCGCGGTTCGCGTCGATCAGTTTGTGAATGGTCTTGAGGTTCTCAGGAATACGGGCAGCGATCTTGCCCTTGGCGTCTTCCTCCGCTGTCGAAATCTTCATCGTGCGGTCGAACGGCAGGTCGCCTTCGTGCACCATTTCCAGCGTTTCCACCGCGGCGGTGACGCAATAATCATTTTCCAGCACGCGGCGGCGGAAGATCATGCGACAAGTTTCGATCTTCTTCGCGAGACGGATTTCCTCGTCGCGGGTGAGCAGGCTGATTTCGCCCATTTGCGTGAGATACATACGGACGGGATCGTCAATGCGCCGGCTGGATGCTTCCTGTAATGCCTGGGCGAGATCGGCACGGAGTTGTTCTTCGGTCAGCGGGTTGCCGTCTTCATCGCGGAGGACTTCTTCGTTGTCTTCGTCGATGTTCAGGCCGAGGATGCGAATCTTCTGCTTGGCGTCTTCGCCCTTTTGAGCGGCTTCGGCTTCCACCGCTTCGCGCTCGGCGGCGAGCACTTTCGCCGACAGTTCCGTCGCCTTGCTCGGCGTGTTGGGAATCACGCGCGGCGAACGGATCAGGTTGATCTTGTGCTTCAACAAAAAGACGAGAAACTCATCCATCGCATCCGGATCAACCATTTCGTCCGGCAGCGACGTGTTCATGTCTTCGTAGGTAATCTGGCCGGTCTTTTTTCCCTTGGCGATCAGTTCGGCGAGGGCGGGGTTCATTTGCTCTGCGACCACGGGTGAGCCCTTTCGGTTTGGTGCGTCTCGGTTGTTGCCACGTTGGCCATGGCAACGTTGCTTTCGCTTGCCGGGCGGAACAAGGTTTGGCGACGTTTGGCAAAACCCTATCGCCGCTGCCGCGTTGGCGACGCGGCCCCGACAAGTTCCCATATTTCCCTTACGAAACTCAGCATTGTCTTCCCGACGTCCGACCGGGCGGATGAATAATCCAAAGGTGCGGCTTGCATTCATACGCAT
>JANQKH010000749.1 GCA_028281215.1 Phycisphaeraceae bacterium
TCGACGAGGACGCGAACCTGGACGCCGGCGTCGGCCTTGCGGATGAGTCGGTCGCGTAAGCGTTTGCCGGCTTCGTCGGGTTGAATGATGTAGAACTCGACGTGGATGTGATCTTCAGCGGCTTCAATAGCTTCGATCATGCTGCGGTAAGCCTGCGTGGCGTTGACGAGCATGGCCGCCCGATTGCCGCCGCTGGCTGGCGTCGAAGCGACATTGTCCCCGAGGCGGAGCATGGCTTCTGTGCGAGGCTGGACGGGCGGCTCGCCGGTGTCGGCGAGCTTCTTGCCGATCTGATGCTTATCGAGAATTGACCCGACCCTCGCCTCGAAAGCATGAGATTGCTTGACCAACCGATCGGCGCGGACGGTGCCGATCAAAAGGTAGAGGAAGACACCGATGACGGGCAACAGGATCAGCGCCCAAATCCAGGCGAGCGTGGCCGACGGGTGCCGCCGCTCTTCCAGCAGGACGCTGAGAATAACCGCCGTGTGCAAACCGATCACGGCGAAGCTGATGAGGAACTCTGCGATTGGCACGACACAAAACTATCAGGCGGCGAATCGAATGGCAATCACATCATGACGATGCGACAGAGATTCACCTTGCGAAACAGTTCGGCGAGATCATGCAGGCTTTGCCGCAACCTGATGCATGTGCACATCCTGTTGCGGATACGGAATGGATATGCCGGCCTCGTCGAACGCTTCCTTGACCATGCGCGTGATATCCCAATAGACGGTCCAGTAGTCGCTCGTCTTAACCCAAGGCCGACAGACGAAGTTAACCGAGGAGTCCGCCAGCTCGTGCACCTTGATGACCGGCTCGGGATCGTCGAGGGTCAATTCATGGGCGGCGACCACGCGCTGCATGATCTCGATGGCCTGTCCCATGTCATCGTCGTAACCGATGCCGAAGACGAGGTCGACCCGCCGCGTCGTGCTGCCGGTCACGTTGGTGATCACGTTGCCCCAAATGCTGTTGTTGGGCACGATGACCAGTTGATTGTCCGGCGTGGTCATGGTGGTGGAGACGAGGGTGAGGCGTTTGACCGTGCCCTTGACGCCGCCGGCATCGATGAAGTCACCGACATCGAACGGCCGGTACAGGAGGATCATCACGCCCGATGCGAAGTTGCCAAGCGTTTCCTGCAAGGCGAAGGCGACGACGAAACCAATGGCGCCAATGGCAGCGAGCATGGGGCCGATGTCGAGTTCCAGCATCGACAACGCCACGATGAACCCGACGATGAAGATCACTTTACGCACAATGCCGACAACGAACTCACGCAGCAAGGTGGAGAGCCGCTTGGTGCGATTGACCGCCTTCTCCACAATTCTGCCGATGATTCTGGCGATAATCCACGACGCCAGCACCACCAACAGGAAGAAGACGATGTTCTTGCCCCATCGCATGCCGCCCTCTTCGGAGGTCAGCCAGCCCTTGATGGAAATCCAGAAGGAACTGGCGTCGCTGACATCGATTCCCGTTCCCGCCACGGCGGTGATGTATTTGTCGTAGGCTTCGGTTTCACCACCCTTGTCCGCAAAAGCGCTGAGCACGACGCGCGTGCGATCGATGAGTTTGGCCTGCTGATCACGAAGGTCGTTGATGTTCTCCAGCAGTTCGACCTTTTCGTTCTCTTTTTCATTGGCCTCGGCTTCGGCTTTCTGTTTTTCAACTTCGGCCTGCTTCTTGGTGTCATCCGCCTTTTGCTTGGCGTCGCTGTTGCCGTCTTTGTCGGCGCTGTCCTTTGCGTCAGGCGATTTTGCTACGTCATCTTTCGTTGCGGCATCGCTGTTCTTGGCGTCGTCGTCCGCCTTGGCGGCCTTGTCCTCAGCCTTGTCGGCTTTCTCCTCCGCCTGCTTGATCTGCTCCTTCTTTTCCTTCACGCCCAGTTCCGCGTTGGCAATCTGGTGGGCTTTGTCCTTGGGCAACGCCACCCAACCATCCACCTCGACCTTCAACTCATCCTTGGTCAGCGGGCGAAGCATGATCTTCAGCCGATCGACGCCCACCGACGGATCGGACGTGGTGACAGGAAGGCTTTCCGCGCGAGCGAGCGGAATCGCCAGAAAGAACGCAATCAAAGCTGTAACCCAACCATTCACACTTACTCTGTCAGACATGACAACCTCCAAATGAACGCTTGTCGACTTAGTCACAATGCAGAATTCTCGCCACCCGGGACGGTGATCAACATAGGTAATATTGCCGATTCCATCCAGTCAAACTCCCGACAGTGGAAAGGGCATGTGATTTGGCGGTTGACGCTACGCAAAGATGTCGCTGACAACGTGACCGTAAACATCGGTGAGGCGGAAGTCGCGGCCGGCGTAGCGATAGGTCAGACGTTCATGATCCAGACCGAGCAGGTGCAGCACCGTTGCGTGAAGGTCATGCATGTGGACACGGTTTTCACGGGCGTAGTAGCCGTACTCGTCGGTGTTGCCGTAGGCGAAACCCGCCTTGACACCGCCGCCGGCGAGCCACATCGTGAATCCCTGCGGGTTGTGATCGCGCCCATTGCTGCCCTGAACAATCGGCGTGCGACCGAACTCACCGCCCCAAATCACCAGTGTGTCGTCGAGCATGCCGCGCTGTTTCAGGTCGGCGAGTAGACCGGCGACCGGATAGTCGGTGAAGCCCGCATTTTTCTGGTGACCGCTCTTGAGGTTGCCGTGCTGATCCCAGACGTTGCCGGTGGAAACCTGAATGTAGCGAACGCCCGCCTCGGCGAAGCGTCGGGCGAGCAGGCATTGCCGGCCGAAATTATCCATGTTGCCGTCTTTGTTGCCGACGCCGTAGAGTTCCTTGATGTGTTTCGGCTCGGCATCCAGGTTCATGACTTCCGGCGCGACGCGTTGCATTCTGAATGCGAGTTCAAATGATTCGATCGCGCCTTCGATGTTTTCATCACGCTCAGCGCGCACCAGGTGGTCACGGTTGATCGCTTGCAGCAATTCGATTTGTTTGCGTTGCTCGTTCTGGGTCATGCCCTTGCTGTTGAGGTTGTCGATGCTACCGCTGCCCAGTTTGCCGGACGAACCGATGGCGGTCGCCTGATGGGCGGCAGGGAGAAACGCCGAACCGTAGTTACGCGGGCCGCCGTGGCCGGCGGGCGGACTGATCGAGATGAAGGAAGGCAGGTCGCGGTTTTCAGTTCCCAATCCGTAGCTGATCCATGCGCCGACGCTTGGTCGCACGAGGCTGTCCGTGCCGGTGTGCAGCATGCTCACCGCCTGACCGTGCGACTGCCCCTTCGAGTGCAGCGACCGGACGATACAAAGGTCGTCAATGTGCTTAGCGACATGTGGGAACAGTTCGCTGCACCAGAGTCCGGATTCGCCATGCTGCTTGAACTTCCAAGGCGACTTCATAAGTTTAGTTTTGGCACTGATGTTGGCGGCCGCCTTGAACGGCAGCGTTTTGCCGTCGTCGATCTGCAATTTCGGTTTGTAGTCAAACGTATCCACGTGACTTGGTCCGCCATGCATAAACAGCATGATGACGCGTTTGGCACGAGGCGGAACGTGCGGCTTGCGCGGTGCCAGAGGGTTCAGCTTTTCCTTGGATTGCCTGGCGGCATCGGCGGCGGTGCCGGCAAACGCGAGGTAGGCGAAACCAGCGCCCGCGGATTGCAAAGCCGCACGCCGGGAAATCGGTTGGATCAGGTTTTCTGTCATGTTGCTGCACCTTCGACGATATCACTCGAACACGTCAACGCATACCATTATCAATCCAACATTCGAAACTCGGTGGAAGCGAACAACGTCTGCACGAACTGGCTCCAAGCCTGGACAGTCCGCTTCTCAGTCTCAACCCCCTCCGCCAACTTGCCGGCGGCAACGTGATCGCTGACGAATGCCAACACCCGCTGCGTTTCGTCGGCGTTCGCTTGGCGCGACAACACGAGCTGATACGCAAGATCAACACGCTGCTCGTCATTCAACTTGTCTTTCTTCAACAGTTGCTCCGCCGTCTTCCCAGCCGCCTGCTTGACGAAGGAGTTATTCAACAACAACAGCGCCTGCGCCGGCACTGTGGTCACCGGCCGCTTGCCGACAACCATATCCCGATCAGCAAAGTCGAACACAAGGAGAATCGAAGGCATGAAATTTCGGATCAGGGGCAGGTAGATGCTTCGCGTCCCTTTGGCGCCGCTGGTCAAACCGGAACTGCTTTGGTTGTTGTTGTCCACGGCAATGTATTTCAGATGTGCGACGACGGATTCCACTGGCTTTTCTTCCAGTTGGCCGCTGACGGCAAGCAAGGCGTCGCGGATTTCCTCAGCCGACAACCGACGCCGATTGGCGCGCCAAAGGAGCCGATTGTCCGGATTGGCCATGAACGCATTTTCGCGATGCTGAACCGCCATCTGGTAGGTGTTGCTGAGCATGATGCGCCGGATGAGTTTCTTCGTCGACCAACCCTGTTCCATGAATTCGACGGCAAGCGTGTTGAGCAACTGCGGATGCGACGGGCGGTCGCCAAGCGTACCGAAGTTGTCCATGGTGCGAACAATGCCCTCGCCGAGCAGATGCATCCAAATGCGATTGACCATGACACGTGCGGTCAGCGGGTTTTCACGAGAGGTGATCCAGCCGGCGAGTTCAACGCGACCAGACTGTTCACGTTTGGCCACAACGGGCCGTTCTCCATCTTTTCCGAGCACAGCGAGAAAACCTCGTGCGATCTTGTCACCTCTACTGGAATGCACACCGCGCACGCGGAACGCGCAGTCGTCCACCTTTTCACGATCCTGCACGCCGAGTGCCGTGGGCGCGGGTTTGGGCGCGTTCTTTTTCAACGCGGCAAGTTCGGCCTCATCGTTCTTAAGTTGTTTTTCCAAGGCGGCGAGCTTGGATTGAAGTTCCTCGCCCCCTTGATTCTTGACGGGTTTTTCGACCGCAGGCTTCTTCTTCAAATCCTCAACCGGGATGAACTGTGCGCCGTCGGCGAGCACGAAATTCGTGGTGCCTTCGGTCGAGATGCGAACCCATCCGGCGCTGCCCTTGTCAAACCTGAAGCGCCCGATCGGTTTCCACAGTTGATCAATGGGCGGCATTTTCGTCTGATCGAGATAGAGTTTGTGTTCGCCGTCAGCGGCGTTAATGGTGACCGGCACTTTCGCGTCACGACCGGTCGAGGCGGCGAACGACAACCGCACTTCGTATTCGCCCGCCTTGGGCAGTTTTGGCGTCCAGGTCACCGATTTCTTGCCCTTGTCCAGTTTCTCGTCGTGAATGTATCCTTGGCCGATGTACCGGTTGACGTGCGTTGACTTTTTCCACTTCCCGACGAGCTTCGCCTGCGCGTCGTCGACCACCACGCCATTCAGTTTCATTTTGGCCTTGGGCATCTGCCCTTTCTTGATCGTGTCGATGTCTTTCTTCAGCTTCTTGATGCGGCTGGTGATCTCGGCGGTGGTTTTTTTGTAGGCGTCGAGGGAGGCGGCGTGTTCCGGATCGATTGGCAGAGCGGGATTGATGAACGCCGACACATATTGCTGGCTTTCCCCCTTGATGGTCACCGTGCTTTGGAAAATACCCGCCAGCGCGTAGTAGTCGCTTTGTAGAATGGGATCGAACTTGTGGTCATGACAGCGAGCACATCCAAGCGTCATGCCCATGAACACCTTGCCAACGCTATCAATCTGTTCATCGGTGATATCGAGTTGTAGTTTTTCCTTGTCGCGTTCGGACAACATCTTCGTGCCAAGCGCGAGGAACCCGGTGGCGATCAGGTTTTCCGTTCGTTGATCGTCGTGAAGGTACGGCAACAGGTCACCGGCAATCTGCTGGTGAATGAACAAGTCGTACGGCTTATCACGATTGAACGCGTCGATGACATAGTTGCGGTAGCGCCATGCGTTGTAGAACGTGGCGTTGAAGTCACCGCCGTTGGTATCGGCGTAGCGCGCCAGGTCCAGCCAGTGTTGTGCCCATCGTTCACCGAAGCGCGGCGAATTGAGCAGCCGATCAACCACTTTTTCAAAGGCGTCAGCCGAGTCGTCGACGAGGAAGGCGTTGATTTCGTCAACGGTGGGCGGCATGCCGGTCAGATCGAACGTTGCGCGGCGAATGAGCGTGCGTTTGTCGGCACGGTTGGCCGGCGCCAGCTTGTTCGCTTCAAGCTTGGCGAGAATGAAGGCATCGATCGGGTCGCGCACCCAACTGGTGTTCTTCACCTTCGGCGCCGGACGTTTCATGGCTGGCTGAAAGGACCAGAATTGACTTTCCTTTTTGAGATCGACCACGCGTTGGGTTGGCGCGGGCGCCGGGCCATCGTCGCCGCCGGGGAAAAACGCGCCTTGTTTGATCCACTGCCGAAAGTCGTTGATTACCGGTTCCGGCAGTTTCTTTTTGGGCGGCATCTGAAGAAATTCATCTTCGTAGGTCAATGCCGTGATGAACAGACTTTTGTCCGGGTTACCGGGCACGATGGCGGCTCCGGAATCACCGCCTGTGGTCAGGCCCTTGAGCGAGTCGACGAATAAGCCGCCCTTCAATCGCTTGGCGTCTTTGGAATGGCAGGAATAGCATTGCTGAACCAGCACGGGACGAATTTTCTTTTCGAAGAATTCGACGTCCGCGCTGGAAGGCTGGGCCGCTCGACTGCGCGCTACGGGAACAGCAACCACCACGGTCAACAACCAGATTGGAATCATCCGAAGCATGCGGCTTCCTTATATGTCAAACCCCGGCGTTTGGACCGGGGTCTACTGGGCGTTGAATTCCACGCAACTATTATAAGTATCGGCCCAGCAATCGACAAAAAACAGGCCGACCCGTTTGGGCCGGCCTGCGTGGTTAAACTGCAAGGATTGAGCGGAAAGAAGATTTATTCCGCTTTGGTGTCATCGGATTCGTCGCCGGCATCGTCACTTGAGGCGGCGTCATCCGTAGCGGGAGCTTCGTCAGTGCCGGCCGTGGAATCTGTTTCGGTGACTTCGTCTGCTACGGCGGTGGCGGTTTCTTCCGCAGCCGCCGCCTCTATCTCGCCATCGGCTTCAGCTTCGTCCTGCTTGTCCGATTGCTCCGACTTACCTTTGCCCTTGCGGAGTTTGGCGGCGAATTCCATTCGCTTGTTGGCCTTGTCGCGCCGGCGGGAGTAGTTGCCGCTGACCTGCGGCCCCTCTTCTTCGCCGACCAATTGCAGGACACAGAGTTGGGCTGCGTCGCCGATGCGGAACTTGGCGAGTTTGATGATGCGGGTGTAACCGCCGTCACGTTCCTGATATCGCGGCGCGATGTCGTCAACGAGTTTCTTCACCACGCGCGGGCCGTCCTGCAACTCGTGGTACTTGTTGACCTTGTACCCGTCGGCGTGTAGATCCTTGCGGTCGAAGTCTTTCAGGTCGCGGTCAACCAGAATGGGATTTCCGATGGCCTTGATGATTCGCCGACGTGCGGTGAGGTCGCCCTTCTTGGCGGTGGTGATCAGCTTTTCGACAAACGCCTGCACCGCTTTGGCTTTGGGTATTGTCGTGGTGATCTGCTCATGGGTGAACAGCGCGATTGCCAAGTTGCGGAACAGCGCAGTGCGGTGTTCGGTGTCGCGTCCGAGTTTTTTGCCAGCTACCTGGTGTCGCATGACTAAGCTCCTCGATGCTCCGGTTCGTCGAAGACATCTTCATGGGGTCTTTGGTGTGGTGGCTCGCCTGG
Organism: Phycisphaeraceae bacterium; assembly: GCA_028281215.1. GTDB lineage: Bacteria > Planctomycetota > Phycisphaerae > Phycisphaerales > Phycisphaeraceae > JANQKH01. Next base: position 7,665 of record JANQKH010000749.1, read on the forward strand.
TCGTCAACCGGCCTGATCGCCACCGTCTTTCTCACTGTTCGGCTACTGGATCAGACTTCCGACTGCAACTCGGCAGGCAGTTCCATGTCCAGGGATAATCCCATCTCCGTCAGTTTGCGCTTAACTTCACGCAGTGACGTCTTGCCGAACGAACGCACTTTCAAAAGTTCCGGCTCCGACTTGGTGACCAGTTCCGCCACGGTCTGCAACTTGGCGGACTCGAGGCAGTTACTGGCGCGGACGGACAAATCCAGTTCATTCAGCGGCATCTTCAATTTGCGAATGAGCTCTTCTTCAACCTTGGCGGCCTGGGAAGCGGTTTCGCTGGCGACCTGTTCGCCGAGTTCGAAGTACTGCACGAATGGATTGAGGTGTTTGCGGAGGATCTTCGCCGCTTCGACCAGCGCCATTTCAGGCGTCACCGTGCCGTTGGTCCACACTTCGATCGTCAGCTTGTCATAGTTGGTCTTTTGCCCGACGCGGGTGTCTTCCACCTTGTAGCGCACGCGGGTGACCGGGGAGAAGATGGCGTCGATCGGAATCACACCGACTTCCTTGTCTTCCGTGCTATCGTAGTATTCGCTGGCGGGGACGTAGCCGCGACCTTTTTCGACACGGAATTCCATGTCGAAATCGATTTCTTTCGTCAACGTCGCCAGGATAAGTTCCTTGTTGTGGATCGTGACGGACGTGTCCGCTTCGATCAGGTCACAGGTGACTTCACCGGGGCCCTCGGCTTCGAGTTTCATGGAGCGGCCTTCGTCGCCTTCAAGTGCAACGACCATGTTCTTAACGTTGAGAATGATGTCGGTGACATCTTCCTGTACGCCTTCAAGGCTGCTGAACTCATGGTCGGCACCTTTGATTTTGACCTGGGTGACAGCCGCCCCTTCCAAACTGGAAAGGAGGATTCGCCGCAGACTGTTGCCGACGGTCGTACCGAAGCCGCGTTCAAACGGCTCAACCGTGAACTTGCCGTAGCTTTCGTTGTTGATTTCCGGGTCAGGCAGAACGCGTGAGGGCAGTTCCAGACCTCGCCATCGAATTCGCATCACAGTGCTCCAGTTTCAGCAGCCTTGGGGTTTCAAGGTTTCCTCCGACAGCACGCGTGAATCGCTCGCTGCTGTGCCGAACGATCCGCTTCTTTGTCGGGGGATATGTATTGTCGTTACGTTGAACGTTGCAACGGGTTGCCGGTGTCCCAAAGGACACCGCGTTCAGACAGTTCTTCAAAAGATGATCAGACGCGTCGTCGCTTGCGGGGCCGGCAACCGTTGTGTGGAATTGCGGTGCGATCTTCCACGGCGGTGATCTTGAGCCCGGCACGTTGTAGTGCGGTCACGGCCGATTCACGTCCAGAGCCGGCGCCGCGGATCCGAACTTCGACCTCAACCATGCCGACCTTTTTGGCTTTTTGAGCGCACTCTTCGGCGGCGCGGGTGGCTGCGAACGGCGTGCTCTTGCGTGAGCCCTTGGAGCCGACCACGCCGGCC